>JAJAYR010000455.1 GCA_026786155.1 Pyrinomonadaceae bacterium | reverse complement strand
GGCTGTGCCTTTCCGGTCGGCACTATCTTATTTTAGCGGCTATGCCGCCGTGAGGCGCAGCCTCAATTTGATCGGGTGAACTTGACGGAAAGGCACAGCCTTTCCGCACATCGGCGGGCAAAGCCCGAAAAACATTCGCCGCGTAACTTCGATTACTGATAACGGAGGATTTCGGCTCACAACAAGCTAAATTTTCTCATAACAGACGAATTTTGCTCATAACAGACAAATTTTATTCATAACAGACATCAGATCGCGCATAACAGAGAAAATTCGTTCATAACAGACATCAGATCGTGCATAACACGCGAAAGTCGGGAATAACAGAGTAAAAGTTGCTGGTAACAAACAAAAAACAGTCATAACCGCGAAAAGATGCGCTGCACAGGCTGAAAAACGCTTTGCACAGACAAAAGCTGCTTTGCACAGACACGAATCGCACGGCACACGCAATAATCGCTTTGCACCGCGACGAGATTTTATACTCGATGATTGAAACGAGGCGGCGGGCAAAATTGCCTTCGACATTTGCGAAAACCGTCCGCAATTGAGAAAGTCGAAACAGACACGAAATTTATTTATCAAAGGAGTTAAAAAGAATTATGGCAGAGCAAAACGACGATGTATTTAACGACCGCGAAAAAGACACGACCGCGACGGGACGCGATATTCCGGGCGGCGACGGCACGGTTTCCGACGAAGACTTTAACGCGATTGACGATGACGGCGCGGGCAAAAAGACGGGACAAGACCATTCGACCGAGAACCGCGAAGATATGATGCCGACGAGCGGTGTCGGCGCGATTCAAAACAGCAGCGACACGGCTTCGGACATCGCTCACATCAAAGACGACGAATAGTTTATGCTCAATGTTCGGAGTCCGAACTCAAGTGTGCGCCCGCCAGCCAAGCGCGGCGGTTTGGCACGCTGAAGCGTGGACTCTGAACATCAGATCTGAACGTCAGAATAGATATGTATCGAAACTTAATCGTTTTATTATTTGCCGCTATTCTTTTGGCGAACTGCGCCGGAAAAGCGACTGACAACGCGCCGGACGCATCAGCCGTTGATAAGCTAAAGGCGCGGCAGTTGAGCGATAAAATCGTTGACGATATGATAAATAATCGCAGCGCGGACATCTGGCTTTTATCCGAAGAAGCCTTTCGTGCGGGCAATTCGCAGGAACAAATTAATCAATTGTTAGAACGAATGACGACGACTTTCGGAAAGCCGTTAGAAGCGGAGTTCAAGACTGACGAATCCGGCTATGAACCGCGAACGGTCGGCGGCAGAAAGCCGATGCGGAAGTTCTGGTATGCGGTCAAAACCGACCAACACGAAAAGGGAACGCACTTTATTTTCGTGCAGATTGTTCCCGACGGCGAC
Source organism: Pyrinomonadaceae bacterium (assembly GCA_026786155.1). Taxonomy (GTDB): domain Bacteria; phylum Acidobacteriota; class Blastocatellia; order Pyrinomonadales; family Pyrinomonadaceae. The sequence continues at coordinate 5,478 of JAJAYR010000455.1, read as the reverse complement.
CGTTTGGCGTGTTCGGCGTTTTCAATCGTTACGTTTCCGAAAGGTGTGCCGGAACTGTTGAAATAACTTGAATTTGGGGGAGATTTTTCACCACAGAGACACAGAGGCGCAGAGCAAGAATTATCAAATAGAATCGAGCCACGCCGTTTGATTTGAGTTAACCGGCATTAATCTCGACGAATCCGTTCAAAATCTCGGTGCCTCGGTGTCTCTGTGGTGAATTTATTCTAACCGACGTTAAAAAACTTTTGTAATGTAAAGGGAGAAATTATGATGGAATTTACAGACACGGCATCGCAGATTGAAGGCATCCGGGAAATTTTCAACGATGCGAAAACCGAAGACAATTGGGACTTGAGCGAAGAGATGCTTTACAGCTTTTACTTCGTTGACGAAAGCGTGGACAAACTCGAAAAACTCGGCTTGAAGTTGGAAGCCGACGGCTACGATTTCGTTGACGTTTTTGAACTCGGCGACGAGGAAACCGACAAATCAACCGGCGAATATCTGCTGCACATTGATAAAGTCGAAGTTCACACGCCCGAAACCTTGGCGCAGCGAAACGTCGAATTTCTGAAACTCGCGCAGGAATACGAAATCAAAACCTACGACGGCTGGGAATTCGGCGAAGTCGGCGAATATGAAGACGACGAGGAATTTGAGGATGAGGATGAGGACGAGAAAGAGTAAATTGGGTAGTGCTTCAAATTTTATGCTCAATAGATTTTTCAGTTGGTTTTACTTCGGAATAGATGAGAGATGATAGTTGAAAGATGACAGATAAAACCGCACTCAAATCTGTCATCTTTCAACTATCATCTTTCAACTATTCCGAATCGTTTTTCTCATCAGCATAAATTGTGAAACAGCACCGTAAATTTCTTGCTTCAATTTGAGTTGAGAAATCCAGACGAACAAAATGAGCCGATGTCCGAAAGTGTGAAAACGCTCGGCTTGCGGCAGATGATTTATCTCGGCAAAGGCGCATCTTGGGCGCGGCAGTTGATTCACGCGATTATCAGCATTGCGCTGCGTCTGTTTTTCCGCCGCATCGAAGCCGTCAACGTCGAACGAGTGCCGAAAACAGGCGCGATTATCTTCGTTCTCAATCACCCGAACGGGTTGGTTGATCCTGCGCTCGTCTTTGTCAGTTTGTCGCGCCGCGTTTCTTTTCTCGCCAAATCAACGCTTTACGACAACCGGATTGGCGCGTTTCTACTGCGAACTTTCGAGATTCTGCCGATTTATCGCCGTATTGACGCGGACGCGAAAGCGGAGAGCAACGCCGTTACCTTCGACAATTGCTTTGAATTGCTCGAACGCGGACGCTGCATTGCTATTTTCCCCGAAGGCGTCTCGCACGACGAGCCGCAACTGCAAAAAATAAAAACCGGCGCGGCGCGAATCGCGTTAGGCGCGGGCGGCAGCCGAAGGGATGAGGGCGGAGGGATGAAGGATGAAGGAATTCAAAATCCCGAATCTAAAATCCAAAATCAAACGGATAAATCAAACGAAGCGAACCTAAAGATAATTCCCGTTGGACTTTATTACACATCGAAAACCTCTTTTCGCAGCGAAGTTTTGATTCGTTACGGCGAGATTTTCGAGGTCGAGCCGGTCGCGTTGGACGAAATGGGCGAACCGCCGCGCGAGGCGGTTTATCGGCTGACGGCGAAAATCGAAAAATCTCTGCGCGACGTTACTTTGAATCTCGAAACCGAATCGGAACTCGACGCAGTTTTGAAAGCCGAGGCGTTGTTTTCGTCCGTGTTTGAAAATTTGATTTTCAAACAAACTTTGACGCAAACCGTTCAAAGATTGCAGAATCTGGCGGCGAAATACGCGCTCTTGGAAAAGAACGACCCGCAGAAAATGCGCGAACTCAACGAAAAAGTTACGCGCTACGAAAACAACCTGAAAAAAAGCGGCATCACGACCGAAAGTTTGTCGGTGCTGCAACATCCGACCGCGTATGTTTTCCGCTATCTGATTTTGCGTGTCGTGCTTTTAATCCTGCTCGCGCCGCTGGCAATCGTCGGCGCGGTTCTTCATTCACCGGCGTATCTTTTCTCGAATCTCATCGGCAAAATCTTCAAAACACACGACACCGACATCGCCGGTTCGAGTTCGACCATCATCGCCGCCATCGGCTTAATGCCGCTGACTTGGCTGATTGTTTCGCTGCTTATGCTTTATTTTTTCGGCTGGCAAATCGCGCTCGTGGCGATTCCAATCGTTATTTTATGCGGCTACGTCGCTTTGCGTTCGTCGGAAACCTTAATTGATATGCGCGTCTGGCTAAAATCGGCGTGGCTGCTGTTTCGCCAACGCGCTTTGTTTCTGCGCCTGCTGGTTCAGCGCAAAAATTTGCAGAGGGAAATCGAAAAGTTATCAAGTAAATAATCTTGAGATGATTTCCATAAAAATGTGCGGCGGAAATTGCTTCCCGCCGCACATTTTAAGGTTGAATCATTGGTTAAATTAAAAAACTAATCTCGCGCCCACAATAATCCGCCGATTGCCGGCGGGTGTCGTGCCTTCGTTCAAGAAGGCGGCTCCCGACCCGATAGTTGAAGTCGGAATGCCGTAGTTGCGTTCGTTCAAAGAATTGAATATGTCGGCGCGAAGCTGGAAGCGCACCGTTTCGCTGATGCGCGTGTTTTTAATCACGCCGAAATCAACATTTTTGATTCCGTCCGAACGCAAAATGTTGCGTCCCGCGTTGCCGACGCGCTGACCGGGAGCCAGCACCGAAAACAAGTTCGGGCAACTATTGGTGAAATTCGGGCTGCCCGGCAGCGGCGTTAATACCGGCGTGCCGCATTGCGCCCGAATTTCGCGCAGCGACATACTCGACAAATCTATAGTCGTGTTCAAATTCGGGCGAATCGGATTGCCGACCAGACCGTCAATGCCGCCGACCGCCGATGTCGGGTCCGCGCCGAGCAGAACCGTGAACGGCGCGCCGCTTTGAAACGTAAAGAACGAGTTCACCTGAAAACCGCCAAGCAGTCGTCCGAGAAAACCTTGCTGCTCGCGGTAAAACGGCAATTCATAGACGAAGTTTCCGGTAAAGACGTGCGGACGGTCGTAACTCGAACGGGCGCGGTCGGCGGCGCGGTTAAACGAATCCTGCGCGACGGCGACTTCGCCGCCCGACGGATTAAAAACCTCCGAGCCGTCGTCAATAAACGAACTGAAGGTGTAATGGAAGCCCGCGCTGAAATTGTTGCTCAGGCGTTTGTCGAAGCTGACCTGCAAACCGTCGTAGGTCGAACTGCCCGAATTGGTTCTCAGACGAATCGTTTCCAAATTCGGGTTCACGCGATTGCCGAAGTTCGGGTTGAGCACGCCACCGACCGTCACCGGACGGCAATTCAAACCCGGACGGCACGGATTGCCGTCAACCGATTGCAGCAGCCCGGTGCCGCGCGTGCGGATGTAACCGACTTTGAAAACCGCGTCTTTGGACAACTCGCGCTGCACTTCGAGCGAAAATTGATCGGTCGCCGGCGCGTGGAAATCTTCGGAAACCACGGTTCTCACCAAACGGTTCGGCTCCGCCACATTCGGCACGGTCGTATTTCGCAGAGTAACGAAGGCGTTGGTCGTCGAGGTGTTTTGCGCCGCCACGAACGGGAACGAACTGAACACATTTAAATTGATGTTGATAAAGTTCGCGTCGTAAGTGCGCGCGTAGCCGCCGCGGATAACCATTTTGTCGTCGCCGGTGATAAAACCGAGAACGCCCTTGCCGCCGGTGCGCGGCGTGTAGGCGAAACCGATGCGCGGCATAATGTTGTTTTTATCAACCTTCGGCGACGGGTTGAAACGGAAAGCCGGATTGTTGCCGTTCGCCGCCAAAATGCGCTGGTTCAAATCCTTCAGATAGCCGAACGAATCGCCCGGATATTCGTAACGTGCGCCGTAGGTTAAGGTGAGATTCGGTCTCACGCGCCATTCGTCCTGCCCGTAGCCGTAAAATTCATACCAGCGGTAAAAGCCGATGGTGTCGCCGCCGCGCAGCGGCAGAGTGATGGTCGCCGTTTGCGCTGTGTCGTCAATGAAATTTTGCAGCGTCGTATAAGCCAGACGACCGCGCACGGTCGGGAAAAAGAAACTTTTGACATCGGTGCGCCGCGCGTCAATGCCGAATTTCAAATTGTGATTGCCGGTCGTGTAGGAAATCGCGTCCTGAATTTGATAAGTGTCGTTGATGCGAAACTGCGGTAAATTGACCGCCAGACCGATTGCCGTGCGGCTGGCGGCAGCGTTGAAGCCGGTCAACGCCAAACTCGAAATTTCAATCGAAGGAATTGATTCGGCTAACGGGTCCTGGGCATTGGTGGACGAGTCGAACCGCGTCCAAGCGATGCGCGCTTCGTTCGTCAGCCGGTTGGTCAAAATACTGTTCAGGACAATCGTCGCGGCTTGCGTTTTCGTTTTGACGAGGTTCGTCAAACCGGGCGGCGTAACCTGCCCGCCGCCGGAAGATTCCTGCGTGTTGGCGCGGTAGCGTCCGTATAAAAGATTTTTGTCGCTGATGCGGCGGTCAATTCTGATCGAGCCTTGATTGTCGTTAAAAGCGCCCGAAGTCGAGCCGGTAAAATTTCCGAGCGGAACGGTGAAGGTTTGCCCGCCGGAGGTAAATGTCGCCGACGTTCCGTTGCCGGCTCCCGCCGGAACGAAATTCAAAAGCGCGGCGACTTGCGGGCGATTGGCGAACTGCGCTAAAACTGCGCGTCCGGCAGCGGTCGGCGCGCCGGTCAGCGTAAAGCCCGAACCGAGTTGGCGTTCAGTTCCGCGTTGGAAGTCGCCGAAGAAAAACGTGCGGTCTTTGGCTTTGAAAAAAGTCGGTCCGCCTTCGCCGAATTTCAAAAACGTCAGCGGACCGCCGAAGGTGAAACCGTATTGAAAATCTTTGCGGAACGGTGCGCGTTTTTGCGCTTCGACGGTTCCGTTCGGATTACAGAAACCGAGAATGGTAGAGCCGGGAACGCTGGCACTGCGATTGAGATTGCTGCAGGTGTTCAAGCGTTCGTTATTGTGGAAGACGAAAGCCGAACCGTGAAAGTCGTTCGTGCCGGATTTGCCGATGAAGTTGACGACCGAGCCGGAATTGCGTCCGTATTCGGGCAGAAATTGATTCGTGATAATGCGAACTTCCTGAATCGCGTCCGGGTTGTTCAACGCGATCTGACCGCCCGCCACCGACGGGTCGTTGATGTCCTGCCCGTCAATCATAAAATTGTTCGAGCGCAGCCGCCCGCCGTTCGCCGAAAAACTGATGCCGTTGGCAAAGCCGGTTTGACCGCTTCCGAGTTGGCTCACGCCCGGAACCGACAACAGCACGTTATAGACATTGCGGTTGGTAGCAATCGGTAACTCCGACAAACGCCGTTCATCAAACCTGGTGCTGACTTCGGAGGTCGTCGTATTTAACAGAGAAGCATTTTCCGTCACCGTCACAATTTCCTG
>JAJAYR010000454.1 GCA_026786155.1 Pyrinomonadaceae bacterium | reverse complement strand
TGTGCGGATGCTCGTTTGCCGATTGCAATGTCAATAAATCAACGACGTTGACCAAGCGAATCTTCAAATCGGGAAACTTACGCCGCAGAATATCAACCGCCGCCAGTGTTTCGAGCGTCGGCACATCCCCGGCGCAAGCCATTACGACATCAGGCTCTGCGCCTTCATCATTGCTTGCCCAATCCCAAATCCCGACTCCCGCCGTGCAGTGTTTTATCGCCTCATCCATATCGAGAAATTGCAGCGCGGGCTGCTTTCCGGCGACGATGACGTTGACGTAGTTGCGGCTTCGCAGGCAATGATCAGTAACCGACAAAAGCGTGTTGGCATCGGGCGGCAGATAAACGCGCACGACTTCGGCTTTTTTGCTGATAACGTGATTGAGAAAGCCCGGGTCTTGATGCGAAAAGCCGTTGTGGTCTTGCCGCCAGACGTGCGACGAAAGCAGATAATTGAGCGAAGCAATCGGTCGCCGCCACGGAATATGGAGAGTTGTTTTAAGCCATTTCGCGTGCTGATTGAACATCGAATCAATGATATGAATGAACGCTTCGTAGCACGAAAAGAAGCCGTGCCGTCCGGTCAGCAGATAGCCTTCGAGCCAGCCCTGACAGAGATGTTCGCTCAAGACTTCCATCACGCGCCCGTCATTTGAGAGATGGTCGTCGGTCGGCAGAATCTCGCCGGTAAAAACGCGGTTTGTCTCGTCGAGAATCGAATTCCAGCGATTGGAATTATTTTCGTCAGGCGACATCACGCGAAAGTTTTTCGCGTCAGAATTGAGTTTCATCACGTCGCGCAAAAATTGTCCCATCACGCGCGTCGCTTCGGCTTGGACTGTTCCGGGTTTGGAAACTTCAACCGCGTAATCGCAAAAATTCGGCATCAGCAAATCTTTCAAAAGCTGTCCGCCGTTGGCGTGCGGATTCGCGCCCATTCGCCGCGTTCCCGTTGGCGCTAATTCAGCCAACTCCGCAATCAGTCTGCCGTTTTCATCGAAAAGTTCTTTGGGTTGGTAGCTTCGCAGCCATTCTTCGAGCTGCCGCAAGTGTTCGGGATTCTTAGATAATTTATCGAGCGGAACTTGATGCGAGCGAAACGAATTTTCGGCAGGCAAACCGTCAACGAATTTCGGTCCCGTCCAGCCTTTCGGCGAGCGCAAAACAATCATCGGATATGCCGGTCTTTTGCTAAAGCCGTTTTCACGCGCGTCCTTTTGAATCGCCTGAATTTCCGCAATGACAACATCCAATGTCGCCGCCATCAATTGGTGCATCGCTTCCGGCTCATCGCCCTCGACAAAATACGGTTTATAACCGTAACCGACGAGCAAACTTTCCAATTCGTCGCGGCTCAATCTGGCTAAAATTGTCGGGTTGGCGATTTTATAACCGTTCAAATGCAGAATCGGCAAAACCGCGCCGTCACGCGCCGGATTGATAAATTTATTCGAGTGCCAGCTTGCCGCGAGCGGTCCGGTTTCGGCTTCGCCGTCGCCGATGACACAGGCGGCAATTAAATCGGGATTGTCGAAAACCGCGCCGTAAGCGTGGAGAAGGGCGTAACCGAGTTCGCCGCCTTCGTGAATCGAGCCGGGCGTTTCGGGCGCAACGTGGCTGGGGATTCCGCCGGGAAACGAAAACTGTTTGAATAGTTTCCGCAAACCAATCGCGTCTTCTGAAATATTCGGATAAACTTCGCTGTAAGTGCCTTCGAGATATGTGTTGGCGACAATTCCCGGACCACCGTGTCCGGGACCGCAAATATAAATCATGTTCAAATCGTGTTCTTTAATTAAACGATTGAGATGAACGTAAATAAAATTCAAACCCGGCGTTGTTCCCCAATGTCCGAGCAGGCGCGGTTTGACGTGCTTGAGCGTCAGCGGTTCACGCAGCAGCGGATTATCGAGCAAGTAAATCTGTCCGACCGAAAGATAGTTTGCCGCTCGCCAGTAAGCGTTTAGTTTTCGTGATTCAGCGGTTGATAAAGGACGTATATTCTGCATATCCGATATTTTCATTTCTTTTGTTCGTGGTTAATAAATAAAAGCGCGATTTCTGATTTTCTATCATTAAGATAACATTTTCGCTCATGAGCCGCGCCTTCAACCAATTTGATGTCGGCGACTTGTGATAAAGGAACTCGTGAGCCGTTCGGCGCGGTCAGCAGTAGATTTTTTATCGTTTCGATATTGCGCCCGGAATCTTCATTCAATCGCACGACTAAATTGAAACGCTGTTCGCCTTCAAGAACCTGTCCGGCTTCTTTTCCGGCGACGATTTCGCCCTTGCCGTCCGCCGTTACCGCGCCCTGCCGGACGGTTGCGCCTTCGACCACTTCGCCAACATCTTTGACATAAACCGGAACGCCTTCCGCGCCGGTTTTGACAACGATATTTGCCACGTCGTCCGCTTTTTCAACCAATCCGATGCCGCGCAAAAGATATTGCTCCGCGCCTTTTTCGATATACGCGCCGCCGACATTTCCGTTGTTGCGCGACACGGCTTCGTAAACATCGCGCCAGGTCAGCCCGTAGGATTGCAGTTTTTCGGGCATTACGCGAACTCGATACTGCTTTTCGTAACCGCCAAAGCTGTTGATTTCCGTCACGCCCGGAACGCCCAAAAGTTGGCGGCGCACGTTCCAATCCTGAATTGTGCGAAGCGCGGTCGCGTCGTAACTGCCGTCCGCCGATTTGAGTTCGTATTGATAAATCTCGCCAAGTCCGGTGGAAATCGGATTCATTTCCGGCGAGCCGATTGATTCGGGAATTTGCTCACCTGCTTAGAATCGGTGTTGTCCGGTTTGTTTCAGCCGTTTCGCTAACCGTATTATTCTTAGCTAAAAGCGTCGCCTCCTGCGCCAAAGGTGTGGTCGCTCCAAAAGCAAGCAGACACACGACGGCATCAAGGCGACGCGCCTGAGTTTTTTAAAACATTTTTATAATTCCTAATCAAAATTCGGTTCAAAATATAATATTTCCGCTAAATTTGCGGAAAATCTGAAGATAAAAAACAATGCCGATTCGCCGAAAGACACTTCAGCCTTAAAAGCCGAAAAGCTGGTTTCGCAATCTATTTTCTATTTGGTATAGAGCGATAGCGGGAAGCAACTTCGGAATGGGTTTTAAAATTAGAAGGCGCGAAAGGTTTCCGGCGGCTGCCGAAACGATGGATAGTGGAGCGGACATTTGGTTGGTTGAACAAGCAGCGCAGATTGTCAAAAGACTGCGAAGGCTTATGCGAAACCTCCGAAGCGATAGTTTATGCGGCAATGATTCGCTTGATGCTTGCTCGTTTGGACTCTTGAATGACTTTTCAGACACGCTCTATGAGAGATAAAACACGGAAAAACTATCAGTTATCATCTTTCAACTTTCATCTATTCCGAATCGTTAAAATGTTGATTGAACACCAACTCAATTATGCTTGTTATTCATTTAATTAACGAAAGCCGAAAATTTTTCTTGCTTTCCGGCGTTTTTTTGTTATAGAATTTTCAAACAATTTAAGTTGCTGAAGCCGTGCGGAACTTTTCCGTCGGCGCGGGGAAACCAAAGTTCTGC
>JAJAYR010000453.1 GCA_026786155.1 Pyrinomonadaceae bacterium | reverse complement strand
GTTATTAACTCACCTGACGCGGAATGCCGAATCTTGCGGCTGTGCCGCCCGTGTTTGCAAGCAATAAAGAGGCTCCGCCTCGCTTTTCACCGCAAACGGTGAGGCAGAGCCTCACAAAGTTAGTGAAATGTGTGCGGAAAGGCAGAGCCTTTCCGCACAGCGGCGGGCAAAGCCCGGAAATCCTGATTTCGCGTAAGGTAAATTAATAATTTTTCTCACCTTTATGCGAAAAATCTTTGCATCCCTGCGCCTTTGCGTCTTGGCGTTAAAGTTTTCTCTGGAACCAATATTTTTTTCTGCTTATTAGCTTCTTTCCCGCCATTTGCTTTACAATAAATTCGCTTTCCATAACCCGCATTTTCAAGGAGTTTCTATGTTTCGTTCACTATTAAATTTCAGTTTGTCGCTTCTTTTAACCGGCTCTATTTCGGCACAGTCAATGCCGAATGCCGGTCAAACTTTATTGGGTTTTTCGGCGGAAAATATCGCCGCGCAAAAAGCTCTGGAGAAGAAATTCGACGCTTCGTTGAAGCGCGAAAACTTGCGCGAATGGCTGAAAAGAATGTCGGCGCGTCCGCATCACGTCGGCTCGCCTCACGGTAAAGACAACGCCGAATTTATGCTTGCACTTTTCAAATCCTGGGGCTACGACGCGCAGATTGAACAATTCGACGTGCTGTTTCCGACACCGAAAACGCGCGTTCTGGAAATGCTCGCTCCCGAAAAGTTCACGGCGCGAATCGCTGAACCGGAATTGAAGGAAGACGCGACCTCGAACCAGCAGAGCGAACAGCTTCCCGTTTATAACGCTTATTCGGCTGACGGCGACGTTACCGCGCCGCTCGTTTATGTCAATTACGGCGTTCCCGCCGATTACGAAGAACTCGAAAAACGCGGCGTTGAGGTCAAAGGTAAAATCGTCATCGCGCGTTACGGCGGCTCGTGGCGCGGTATCAAGTCGAAAGTGGCGGCAGAACACGGCGCGGTCGGTTGTTTGATTTATTCCGACCCGCGCAACGACGGCTATTTTCAAGGCGATGTTTATCCGAAAGGCGCGTATCGCAATGAAAACGGCGCACAGCGCGGCTCGGTCGTGGATATGCCGACGTTTCCCGGCGACCCGCTGACACCGAACGTCGGCGCGACGAAAAACGCCAAACGGCTTGACCGCAAAGACGCGACGACGCTGACGAAAATTCCCGTGATGCCGATTTCCTACGCCGACGCGCTGCCGCTTTTGCGAACTTTGGAGGGCGCGGTCGTGCCGGAAAGCTGGCGCGGCGCGTTGCCGATAACTTATCATTTCGGCGGAACTGAACGAACGAAGGTTCATCTCAAATTAGAATTTAACTGGGACATCAAACCGATTTACAACGTGATTGCGAAAATGAAAGGCGGCGAACGCCCTGACGAATGGATTATTCGCGGCAACCATCACGATGCCTGGGTGAACGGCGCGAGCGACCCGGTGAGCGGGCAAGTGGCGTTGCTCGAAGAAGCCCGCGCCGTTTCCGAACTGGTAAAATCCGGCTGGAAACCGAAACGCACGATTATCTACTGCGCGTGGGACGGCGAAGAACCGGGCTTGCTCGGCTCGACCGAATGGGTGGAAACGCACGCCGCCGAATTAAAGGAGAAAGCCGCCGTTTATATCAACTCCGATTCTAACGGACGCGGATTTTTGGGAGTCGGCGGTTCGCACACGCTCGAAAAATTCGTCAACGAAGTCGCCGGAGACGTTGCCGACCCGCAAACGAAAATTTCCGTCGGGCAACGCTGGCGGGCGAACGAACTTATTAACGGTTCGCCGAACGCCAAACGAGACGCGAAGGAACGCGGCGATTTACGCATTGACGCGCTCGGTTCGGGTTCGGATTACACGCCGTTTTTGCAGCATCTCGGCATCGCGTCGCTCAATGTCGGTTACGGCGGCGAAAGCGGCGGCGGCTCTTATCATTCGGTTTATGATTCCTACGACCATTACATCAGATTCGGCGACCCGAATTTCGATTACGGCATCGCGCTCGCCCAAACCGCCGGACGAATGACTTTGCGCCTGGCGAACGCAGATGTTTTGCCGTTTGAATTTACGAATTTCGCCGACACTATCGGCATTTATATCAAGGAAATCATGACGCTTGCCGATACGATGCGCGAAGATACGAAAGCGATGAACCGGATGATTGCCGACGGAACTTTGAAAGCCGTGCAAGACCCGACGCAAATTTTCATCGTGCCGAAACCGAAGTCGGAAGTTCCATTTTTGAACTTCGCGCCGCTGCACAACGCGCTGGCGACGCTTCAGGAAAGCGCGAAAAATTATCAGACGGCGGCGAAAGATAAATCATCGCCGTCAGCGCAGAAACAGCTTGACGCGATTTTGATGAAAACCGAACGCGCTTTAACCAGTCAAAACGGCTTGACGCGCCGCGATTGGTTCAAACATCAGATTTACGCGCCCGGATTTTATACGGGTTACGGCGTCAAAACGCTGCCTTCGGTGCGTGAAGCGATTGAGCAGAGAGATTGGAAGGAAGCGGGCGAACAAATCGAAATCGTCGCCAAAACCATCGCCAACTTCGCGGCGGAAATTGATAAAGCGACGAGATTATTATGATTTGCCAATTTCGTGCAGACTTAGAG
>JAJAYR010000452.1 GCA_026786155.1 Pyrinomonadaceae bacterium | reverse complement strand
TCGCAAATTCTCGAAACAACTGGGCGAGAAAAAAGGCGAGATGAAATGGTTCAATATGTCGCAGAAAATCGAGAAAGCGATGTTGGAGAAAAAAGGAATGTATCCGAACGTGGATTTTTATTCGGCATCGGCTTATTACCTGATGGACATTCCGCTCGACCAATACACGCCGATTTTCGCCATCTCGCGCATTTCCGGCTGGGCGGGGCATATTTTAGAACAATACGGCAACAACAAACTGATTCGCCCGCGTGCCGAATACATTGGCGCACGCGACCAGAAATATGTGCCGATTGACGAAAGATAATTTTCAGAGGCAAAAGACAAAAGGCAAAGGGAAATTGATTTCTACTTTGCCTTTTTTGTTGTAAAGTTTTTTTTATGAAGCAATACGTAGAAAAAAGAGATGAAGGCTTTTGGATAATGGGCAAAAGAATCTCGCTCGATTCGATAGTTTATGCTTTTCGGCGCGGGCAGTCGCCGGAAAGTATTCGGCGTTCGTTTCCGCTTTTGACTTTGGAAGAAATCTACGGTGCGATTGCTTTTTATTTGGCAAATCAGTTGGAGATTGACGATTATTTAATTCGGGAAGAAACCGAATTTGAGAAGATGCGCGAGGCATCGAACGACGCTGATTGGCAATCGAAAATAAAAAAGGCGCGTCGGGAATCTCTCTCGCCGCAAATATGAAGCCGAAATTTCAGGCTGATGCCGACTTGAACGAAGACCTCGTAACCGGAGTTCGGCGGCGTGTGCCGGAGATTGATTTTCAAACCGCGACCGAAGCCGGATTGGAAGGATTAAAAGACGAAAATGTTCTAGTCGTCGCCTCGCGCGAAAAGAGAATTTTGGTAACTCACGACCGCCGCACGATGCCGCGCCATTTTGCCGAATTCGTTCGGGAAAACAAAGGTTGGGGCGTTATTATCGTTTCAAAAAAACTCGAAATCAGCGTTGCCATCGAAGAAATTATTTTGATTTGGGCGGCTTCGCAAGCGGAAGAATATCTGAATTCGATTAGACAACTGCCGATTTAATTTAAATGAACGCAAACGTAGTAAATCGCTCAAATTCCGGCGGTGCGGGATTATGTTAAAATCGTGAACGAGGTGAAATGTGATGACGGTTGAAGAAGTTTTAATGGAAAAGGTAAGAGTTTTACCGCCTAGTCGCCAACAGGAGTTGCTGGATTTTGCCGAGTTTCTCGAACAGAAAGAAACTGTATCGCAACCGCGCCGCAGTTTGGAAGGCATTTGGGCGGATTTGGACGTAAAAATCACAGAAGAGGACATTGCCGAAGCTAGAAAAGAAATGTGGGGAAATTTTCCGCGCGAGCATTTTTTTGAAAACGAAAGCAAATGAGCGATTTGATTACCGATACTCACGCAGCGATTTGGTATTTTTCAATGTCGCCCGAAATGTCCGCTTTGGCGAGGCAAACAATAAATAATGCGGTCGGAAGCGGAAATGTAATTATATTGCCGACCATCTCGATAGTGGAGATTGTTTATTTGATTGAGAAAAACCGTCTGCTTCCACAGACGCTGGCGCGTTTAATGCAGGAGTTGAGTTTATCGAACAGCAGTTTTGTTACTCAAGACCTGACCGCCGGAATTGCCCGCGCCTTACAACAAATTCCGCGCTCGATTGTTCCCGATATGCCCGACCGCATCGTTTCCGCGACGTCTCTGCATCTCAATCTGCCGCTGATTACCAAAGACGGCAGCATCAGAAAGTTGACGAACATTCAAACAATCTGGTAGAAATTATCGAATTAGGGACATCTCAACTCGTTCAATCGGAAACAAAACGTCTGTTCGGCGCGTAATAAATCGCGCATAACTTCCGCGAAGAAAATCTAAAATTGGAGATTGGCAGAAAATGAGAGAATTGTTTTACGCGCTCGGATTGTTTATCGTTATTGTTATCGGCAATACGATTATTGTCGCTCAAACCGATATGAAACCACCGATTGCGAAGAAAGAAACCAAAGTTACAAAAATTCACGGTTACGAGTTAAAGGACGATTATTTCTGGCTGCGGGACAAGAAAAATCCCGAAGTCATCAAATATCTCGAAGCCGAAAACGCTTACACCGAAACTTTTACAAACCCGCAAAAGCCGTTTGCCGACGCGCTTTACAAGGAAATGCTCGGACGCATCAAGCAGACCGATTTGAGCGTGCCGTATAAAAACGGCGATTGGTGGTATTACACGAAAACCGTCGAAGGTCAGCAGTATCCGACGTATTATCGCTCGCGCAAAGCGAACGGCGACGATGAACAATTATTGCTTGACCAAAACGAAATGGCGAAGGGTTTGAAATTTTTCGCCGTCGGTTCGTTCGATGTTTCGGACGACGGAAATCTGCTGGCGTATTCGACCGACACGACCGGCTATCGGCAATACACTTTGCAGATAAAAGATTTGCGGACGGGAAAAATGCTGCCCGATAAAATCGAGCGTGTTACATCAACCGAATGGTCGAACGACGGCAAATATCTGTTCTTCAGCATTGAAGACGACACGACCAAACGGAGCGATAAAGTTTGGCGGCACACGGTTGGCACGAACGACAACAAACTTCTTTTCGACGAAAAAGACGAACTGTTCGGGGTCTGTGTCGGACGCTCGCGCGATAAAAAAATGCTGTTTATCGCGTCTTACGCTTCGACGATGCGCGAATGGCGTTATCTGCCCGCCGATAATCCGACCGGCGAATTCAAAATGGTTCTGCCGCGCGAGAAAGACCACGAATACTCGGTTGATTTCTACAACGGCGCGTTTTACATCACAACCAATAAGAAAGCCGAAAACTTTCGCATCGTCCGCGCTCCGGTCGCCGACCCAAGCGAAAAAAACTGGACGGATTTCGTCGCCCACAATCCGGCGATAAAAGTTGACAGCGTAGATTTTTTCAAAGACTACGCGGTCGTTTCCGAGCGCGAAAACGGTTTGGAATATCTCAAGGTGATGGAGTTGAAAACCAAACTCGCCGTCCCGCGTTCAGCCACGCGCATCGCCACGCCCGAATCGGTTTATACCATCGGAATGGGAACGAACGTCGAATTCGACGCGCCCGCGATTCGCTACAGCTACGCTTCGATGATTACGCCGAACTCGACTTACGAATACGATTTCAAAACCGGCGAGAGCAAATTATTAAAGCAACAGGAAATTCCTTCGGGCTACGACAAATCGCAGTATGAAACGACGCGCGTTTGGGCGACCGTGCGCGACGGCGTGAAAGTTCCGGTTTCAATCGTGATGAAAAAGGGAACGAAACTCGACGGCAAATCGCCGATGCTGCTTTATGCTTACGGCTCTTACGGGATTTCGATTGACCCGAATTTTTCGACGGCGCGGCTCAGTCTGGTTGACCGCGGAATGATTTACGCCATCGCGCACATTCGCGGCGGCGCGGAACTCGGCGAAAAATGGCGGCAGGAAGGGCGAATGTTCAAAAAGCTGAATACCTTCAACGACTTCGTTGATTCGGCGGAATGGCTGGTCAAAAATAAATATACGTCGTCCGACCGTTTGGTGATTCAGGGCGGTTCGGCGGGCGGACTTTTAATGGGCGCGGTCGTCAATATGCGTCCCGATTTATTCAAGGCGGCAATCGCGCAAGTGCCGTTCGTGGACGTGATGAACACGATGCTCGACGCGAGTTTGCCGCTGACGACCGGCGAATATATCGAATGGGGCAACCCGAATGAGAAGGAAGCGTTCGATTATATGATTAAGTATTCGCCATACGACAACGTGAAAACGCAGAATTATCCGAATATGTTAATTGAAACTTCTTTGAACGATTCGCAAGTGCCGTATTGGGAAGGCGCGAAACTGGCGGCGAAAATCCGCCAAATGAAAACCGGCGATGGCGTGATTCTGCTGAAAACCAATATGGGCGCGGGACACGGCGGCTCGTCGGGACGC
>JAJAYR010000451.1 GCA_026786155.1 Pyrinomonadaceae bacterium | reverse complement strand
GTTTCTTCGGGCGAAGAAAATCCGGCAAATTGGCGCATCGTCCAGATCCGCCCGCGATAGCCCGTCGGATGAATGCCGCGTTTATACGGATATTCGCCGGGAAAGCCGATTTCGTCCGTGTTCTCAACGTCAGATTCGGTGTAAAGTCGTTCGACAGGTTCGAGTGAAACGCCTTCAAAACTCGTTTTCCGCTCAGGCGATTTGTCTAAAACTTTCCGTAATGTTTCTGTTTCCCAACGCTCGACTTCCGTTTGTTTTTCCGATAATACTTCTTTACCTTCAGGCATAATTTTTATAATTAAATTTGGTTTTTAAAATTTTTTCGCTGCGATATTTTAACACGATTATTTATAACTTTTGAAAGTTGCTTGCTTAATCAAGATTAATAATAACGATTTGGTTTTCTAAAGACGCGGATAAAATTGCGGTGAGTTTTTCAACGTATGGAATCAATGTTTCGATTTTGTTGTTGGGCGCGTCAAGAATAATCAACTTGATTGGAAACCGCCGGATATTTTGTTGAAACCGTCGAGCGTCATCAAGCCTAATAATTCGCCGTTGCGCTTGCCGTTCCAATCTTTTTCGCGCACGGTGTGAACTTCGTGTTCGGCGGCAAAATTGATTTTCAACTTTTTCGGCAGATTTTCGTCAAGCAGGATTTTCATTGAGAATTCTCGGCGACGTAACCAATCGCTCGGCAAATTGCAGAACTTCTATCGCCTGCGCTCTCGAAACCGTCGGAAAATTTTCCAAAAACTCGTCGAGCGTTTCGGTTTCCAGCCAGTCGAAAAGCGATTGGACCGGAACGCGCGTTCCGTTAAAAACCGGCGTTCCGCTCATAATTTCCGGGTCAATATTGATTACTTTCGTTTTTACGGTTGGCATAATAAAACTCATTTTAACCCAAATTGCCAATTCCCAAAACTATTTATCGTGCGCTGACTCTTTCATCCAATTTTGGATTTTCTCAATATCCTTCGTGACGGTGCGCGAAGCGGCGAATAAAACGATAGTCAGCAAAACGCTTAAAATCGGAATCGCATACATCGCCGTATGCAAACCTTCGGCGCGAAACGGTTCGAGCGCGGTTTGCGATAAATCAATAATTCCAGCGGTGGCGGCGGCGCGTTTGGTGAAAAAATCGCTCAAAACTCCCGTCGCATATGGTCCTAAAGACGCGCCCAAAACATACATCGCAAAAAAATAAACCGCCATTGCCGTGCCGCGCAAGCCCGGCTCAACGATGTCCTGAATCGTCGAATAAACGGTCGAATAATAAAAATACATCAGAGCGCAGCCCGCGCCCATTAAAATCAAAAACGCCGTCATCGCGCCGCGCGGCTGTCCGAGCGCGAAATAAAGCAGCGGAATCGAAAACAAAATCGCCGTCGCGCCGACGAGCATTCTGCCGTTCGTCCGTTTTTTCATCACCGCGTCGCCGATAAAGCCGCCGATCAGCAATCCGGGCGCACCCATCACGCCGTAAACAATCATCGAAACGAAGTTCGCTTGTTGAATATCCGCGCCGTGATAGCGCATCAAAAACGGCGTGATAAACGCGCCGATGGCATACATATTAAAATTGTGGAGTGCGCCGGACAGAATCAGCCAGCGCATCGTCGGCGACGCGAGAATTAATTTATATGGTGAGCCTTCACGTTTCTGTTCGCCGATATTATGAATTTCAGTCGCGCCGCGTTTCGGTTCTTTGATAAATAAAACGGCAATCGCGCACAAAACTCCCGGAACGCCCGCGACAAAAAACGCCGTCCGCCAACCGTAATCTTTGGCAATCGTGCCGCTGACGGCAAAGCTCAAAGCCACGCCGACCGGCAGACCGAGCATAAAAATCGAGAGAGCCTTTGCCCGCCAATTTGCCGGAAATAAATCGCCGATTAAAGAAGTCGCCGCCGGAGCGCACGACGCTTCGCCGACTCCGACACCGAGCCGCAGCGCGAAAATCTGCCAGAAATTCTGCGCCAAACCTGAACCGACGGTCAGCAAACTCCACACTAAAACGCCCGCCGAAAGAATTCCTTTGCGCCCGATTTTATCCGCCAAACGCCCAAGCGGAACGCCGACAAACGCATACAAAAGCGTGAACGCCGTTCCCAAAGCACCGAGCGCGGCATCGCTCAAACCGAATTCCTTGCGAATCGGCTCGCCGACCGCGCCCAAAATCTGGCGGTCGAAAAAGTTCATCGTGTTGACGGCAAACAAAACGAATAAGGCATACCAAACGGCTGATTTTTTCATATTGGAACGCCGGCATCCTGCCGGCAAACATCGCGCAGAGCGATGTAGCAAACTTTCATTACGAGACTGTTTGAACGCTTGAGGCGTTCATTGCCGGCAAGATGCCGGCGTTCCGTTACGGACGATTGCGCCCGAGTTGTTCGTGCGACGAAACCCATTCGTCGGCGATGACCGCCGTTCCCAGCGAAAGTTCGCCGCATAGAACGGTTGCCGCGACGATTTCGGCGAATTTTTTAACTTTATCTTTGCCGTAGCAGCCGAGCAGTTCCAGACATTCGCGCTGGGTCGGAAGTCCCGTTCCGCCGCCGTAAGTGGCGACGATTAAAGACGGAATCGTAATCGAAAAATAATAATCGCCCGTTTTTGTGATTTCCGCGTAAACCGCTGCCGCCGAAGATTCGGCGACGTTGGCGACATCCTGCCCGCAGGCGATAAACATCGCCGTAATGCCGTTCGCCGAATGCGCTCCGTTGTTGTTCACGCCCGCGAGATAGCCGCCGAGCTGCGATGTCAAACGCGCTTCAAAAATCTGTTCGACGGAAACGTGCATTATTTCCTTTAATTTCGCCGCCGGAATCGTCGCTTCGGCGATAACTTTTTTGCCGCGTGTGTGCAAAGTGTTGACGAACGAAGTCTTTTTGTCGGTCGCCAAACTGCCTTCGAGTTGATAGCGTTCGATGTTTTTATAAACTGATTTTATCCAATCGCAAGCCGCTTTCGTCGCTTTCCCGACCATATTCTGCCCCGCCGCGTCGCCCGTCGTGTAATTAAATCGCAAATATAAAAATCGGCTCGCGGGGAATTGTTGAATGTCGCGCAGTTTCCCGACGCTCGTCGTGGTTTCGGCTTTCGATTTTATTTCGTCGAAATTTTCTTTGACCCAAATTGAAAACTTTTGGGCTTCACGCGCCGACGGAAAGACGAAAACCGGCGCACGCTGCATCGCGTCGTCAACGACGGTCGTCGTTACGCCGCCCGATTCGCGCAGCAGTTTCATTCCGCGATTATAACTCGCCACCAAAGTTCCTTCGGTCGTCGCCAGCGGCACGAAAAATTCGCCCTTCGCATATTCGCCGTTGACGAGCAACGCGCCCGCCAGTCCAATCGGAACTTGCGCGACACCGATGAAGTTTTCGATATTGCCCTGCAAAACATCCGGCGCAAACGAAAATTGTCCAACGTGATTTAATTCGGCGTTCGTTTGTTTTTGGGCGAAATCGCGCCGCGTTTCGGCAATTTCTTTTGTGTAATCGTTATTTTTATCGCGCGGAATTTTAGCGGTCATAATTTTTCCGATTCTTCGATTGGAGCGCAAGCGTGGAACACTTTTGCTCCAATAATTTGCCACAAGTTTTGCTTTTGTCCGAATCAATCAACATTTATTGGCACAAGTGTTTAACCTAAAGTTCAAAAGGAAAATTGTCCTTGAAAATTCAAGAAAATAGTTATTGATCTAATTGCTTGTCAATAAGGTTTAGGTCAAAATAACAGTTGAAATGAGTAAATTGCAAATTCTAATAGGTGATAGTCTCAAAATCTTACCAACTCTAGCGGCTGAATCTATTCAATGCTGTGTAACCTCGCCGCCGTATTGGGGCTTGCGCGATTACGATCACTCGGCGCAAATCGGGGCTGAATCGTCGCCGGAGATTTATGTCGAAAATCTTGTGGCGATATTTCGAGAAGTGCATCGCGTTTTACGCAAAGACGGAACGGTTTGGCTTAATGTCGGCGATGGTTATGCGAGAAATGGCGGAGTCGGTAATTGCGGACCAAATGCAATGGTCGGTAATACGAAGAAATTGATTCAAAAACGTAATTGCAAAGTCCCTGACTGTTGGGGACTAAAAGATAGGGATTTGTTCGGATTGCCTTGGCGTGTCGCCTTCGCTTTACAGGCGGACGGTTGGATTTTAAGGTCGAGAATATCTTGGATTAAAAAAAATGCGATGCCTGAAAGCGTAAAAAACAGACCGACGAACGCAACCGAAGAAGTATTTATGTTCGCTAAATCGCCGAAGTATTTTTACGATCCGAACGGCGTGAGAGAAGAAAGCGGCGCGAATCTTCGCAATTATTGGATACTTGGTCCCGATTCGAGCAGAAACGGACATCCGGCGACATTCCCGCGTGAATTGGCGCGACGATGTATTCTTTTGGGTTCGCGTGAAGGCGATGCGGTTCTCGATCCTTTCGGCGGGTCTGGAACGACCGGAATTGCGGCGAATGAAGTAAATCGCAAAGCTGTTTTAATCGAACTAAATCCGAAATACGCTCAAATGAGTAAAGCTAGCGCAGAAGCTGTTCAACCTCAGTTAAGAATGTCTCCGAAACCTAAACAAAAGGCTAAAAAATATGTCTCGAAAACCCGGATCGAAGCAGTTAATTCTTGAGTATTTCTTACAGAACATCGGCAAAGTGCTTGAATCGAAGGACATTCAAAACGCCAGCGGCGGTGCGGTGGAATGGGCGCGAAGAGTTCGTGAACTGCGAAATGAAGACGGCTATCAAATTCTTTCTCACAAAGACCGCGCAAACCTAAAACCAAATCAATATCTTTTGGAAACAGACAAAAGAGTTCCGGCTTTCGCACGCAGCATCTCAAAGGAAACTCGCGCTTGGGTGCTTGAAAGAAATGGTTACACTTGCCAGATGTGCGGAGTCGCGGCGGGCGATCCTGATCCGTTCGGAAGCAATCGAACGGTGCGCTTGACGATGGGACATATTCTCGATAAATCGAAAGGCGGCGACGACACTCCGCAAAATCTTCGCGCCGTTTGCACAAACTGTAACGAAGGTTTGCAAAATACGGCACTGCCGAAACCCGATCAAATTCATCTGATCGCCCAAATCCGGCGAGCGACAATCAACGATCAGGAAGCTGTTTTGAAATGGCTGCTGCAAAAATTTAATTTAGAAGCCAAGAAAAAAAATTAAACTTTCGTATCAAAAACCTTGCCGAAATAATCGGCAATCTCGCTCGTCAAAACTTCGCGCTTTCGTTCGTCAATTCCGGCTAATTCTCGCGCCAGATTTTTCTTGAATTCGATCTGCATTTGCCTTGCGATTTGAATTCTCTGCGCTTGCGGCGAGCCTGCGCCGTGCATTGATTCGGTCAGATAGCCGACGGCGTTTCTGCCCAGAGTCATATTTTCGATGAGGCGCAGGATTCGCATTCGGTTTTCGGTGGAAACGGCGGCGCGACCTTTGAGATATTTTTCCAGCAATCCGCCGACGGCTGCGCTGCGAAAATCTTTTTCCGACGGCATTGTTACAACCATTCCGCCCGCCAAATCCTGCGCTAATCGCCCAATTTCATACGGCATTTTGGTAACGTGATGTTTGCAGACGTTGGCGATCATATCGTCGTTCAAATACGCGCCGGATTTCGTCGGTTTCGATTGGTAGCTCGAAGCGATTCCGGTGGCGTAAATCGTTTCGTTGAGATGCGTCATTTCGACTAATTTTTCTTTGATGTGCGAAACTTTTTCGACACCGTTGTAATCGGCGATCTGCGCCGCCGCGCCGATTAGAACATCGCCGACACCGCTTTTGCAGACGTAACTGCGGCGATGATAACAGGTGAACCGCTCAACTAACATTGACGCGAAATCATATTCGCCGTTCATAAAAATTAATTCGTTCGGAATGAAAACGTCATCGAGAATAACCATCGCTTCCTGTCCGCCGAAGTTCGCATTGCCGACATCAATCGTGCCGCCTTCCATCGCCCGCGTATCGCACGACTGGCGACCATAAATGTATGTAATGCCTTCGGCTTCGACCGGAATCGCGCCGACAATCGCGTAATCTTTATCGTTTTCGGTCAAACGCATCGTCGGCATAATTATCAGCCAATGCGAATTCAGACAGCCGGTTTGATGCGCTTTCGCACCGGAAACGTGAACGCCTTTCGCCGTTCTTTTCGTAATATGAACGAATAAATCCGGGTCGGCTTGTTCGTGCGGCGATAAACTTCTATCGCCTTTGACATCGGTCATCGCACCGCCGATGACGAGATTTTGACGCTGAACTTCGGTGATAAAAAGTTTCAAACGCTCGTGATAATCGGTTTGATTTGTCTCGTCAATCTCGAAGGTCGTCGAATAAAGCGAGTTGAGCGCGTCCATTCCGACGCATCTCTGAAAGCACGTTCCGGTTAATTGTCCGAGCCGCCGCTGCATTTTGTTCTGCAAAACAACGTCGTCGCGGTTCATTGCGATATTTAAAAACCGATTGACTCTCTCGCCCGTTAATTCCGAAACAGCCGAAGCGAGTTCCGGTTCGCGCTGCGCCAAATCGTAAGTTTCGGCGACGGCGTTGATGCTCGGACGAATCATCGGATGTTCAACGATGTCTTCGACTAATTCGCCGAACAGATAAACCTTCAAATTTCGCCCGCGCAGGGAATTGATGTAATCTTCGCTCGAAACAAGCGGCTGTTTCCGCGTCGCTGTCTGTGCCGTCATAGATTTTTCTCCTATCGAATTATAGCAAATGCAGGTTTCAAGGTTTCAGGTTCAAGGTTTCAGGTTCAAGATTTAATTTTGAATTTGAAAACTGAAACCTTGAACCTGAAACCTTTCAATACTGAATCAAACTGCCTTCGCGTTTGGCGCGTTTTACCGCTCGTCCGAAAACCCAGAGCGAAAAGGGAAGCAGCACGGCGAGAAAGCCGAGCAGAATGTAGAAAGACGATTCGACTTCTGCGAAACCTTTGCCTTGAATCAAAACGCCGCGAATGCCGTCGAGTCCGTGCGTCGAAGGGTTGATATACGATAACGCTTTGCCGCCGGTTTCGCCCAATGCTTCCTGTAACATTTCCTTCGGATAAAAAACGCACGAAAAAAGTGCCGTCCCTGCGACCAAAAGAATCGCAAACGGGTCGCCGCGCTTGAAATCCATCGCAAAACTCGCAGATAATATGCCGATTGACGCTAAAACCAGAGTCGTTAAAATCAAAAACGATAAAGCTAGAAACAGATTGCCTTTATAATTGACGTTAAAGAACAGCCAGCCGAAAAAAAGATACAGAAACGAGTTGAAAGTCGCGTCAACATACGCCCAAGCCGAACTCGAAACGATGACGGTCGGGACATTTATCGGCGTCAGCAAAACCGATTCGAGCGTTCCCTGCATCTGTTCCTGCCGAATCGCGTTGGCGAGCGCGGAAAAACCCGTCATAAAATAATTAAGCATCGCCAAACCCGTCAGCCACGCCGCCAAAGGGTTTTGCCACTGCGCGTATTGCGCCAGCGGAAAGCCCGCAAAAATCCGCGAAATAAAATAGAAAGTCGTCGAAATGCCCAAAATCCATAAAAGGCGAATAAAAAACTCGACGCGATACGAAAGCGCAAGCTGAAAATCGCGGATGACGAAAGCCCGAATACGGCGCAGAAGCAACATTTTTTGAATTTACAACGTAAAGTTAGAATAAGACAATTGGACAACGTGAAATTGCAATCCGTTCCCGGAGTTTCTACAATGACGAAATGAAAATTTCCCGAACAAAATCAATTTTCGGCTGGCTGTTGATGGTAATTTTTCTCAACGCCTGTTCGGGAAACAAAAGCGAAAACTCCAACGCCGCGCCGAACGCCAATCGAGCGAGCGTGCAAACAATCGAAACGAACGCGCAGGATAACGTCGAAGAACTCGCCAAAATCGTCAAACTGCCGCGTCCGCCGGAAGAAGCGACTTATAACGAAATCAATTTGCCCGCCAAAAACGCCGCGCCGAACGAAAAAAGGCTCGTCGCCGTGCTGAAATTTTCACCCGAAGATGCCGCCGCCATCGCCGCCGCCGCCGAAAAATATCAACCGCCCGTCGCGTCGGACATTGACGCGGAAACATGGTTTCCGCCCGAACTCGTCGCCAAAAGTCAGGAAACCGGCGACGAATTTTTGAAGGGAATCGAATACGCCGCCAACGATTTCGTTCAATCGCCTTACTTGAACGGAAAACTG
Organism: Pyrinomonadaceae bacterium; assembly: GCA_026786155.1. Taxonomy (GTDB): domain Bacteria; phylum Acidobacteriota; class Blastocatellia; order Pyrinomonadales; family Pyrinomonadaceae. The sequence goes on along the minus strand of JAJAYR010000451.1, from coordinate 2,865 downwards.
ACGCGCCTCAACGACACGAATTATTTTGTGCTGGAATTGGTTTCGTTTTAACGGTTACTTTTGAGATTTTAATTTGTTCAGTTCTGTCTGCAATCGTGCCACCTCATTTTCAGATTCCGAAAGCGTTCGCATAAATTGTTTCGTTTCGGGATTGAACAGCCGCAAGCCTTCACCCGTGTCAACGATTTCAAGTCCGATTTCTTCGCTGAAAATGCGATTGTTTTTGATTGAAACCTGCTTGAGTTCGCCGCGCTTTAAGCGGTGAGCGATGAACGGTTCGGGAAGACAATCATATTCGGGGTCGAAAATATAATACTCTTTGACCCCGAATTGCTGATACAAAAACCATTTCTTGACTAAATCTTCGCCCCAAGTCCTGCGCGATGAAATTTCAAAAATGACTTGCGGAAATTGTTTTTCCTGCCAAACATTATAGTTTTGTCGAAGATGATTGCCGACACTTTTGACAATCATCACGTCGGGCGAGAAAACCCGGCGCGTCTTTTTCTGCTCGTCGTGAAACTTGATTCTTCCCGAAACATAGACATTATTCTGGTGATGAAAATGAGCTTTGAGTGTTTCAATCAAATAAAAAATCTGTTCAAAATGGAAGACAGTTTCGGCTATCGAATTTTTGTTCGATTCAGGATAATAAATCTCCGGTTGGCTGCTTTGTTGTCGGATTGGGTTCATATTACTGACTGCTGTTACGCGGCGAATGTTTTATTCGGGCTTTGCCCGCCGCTGTGCGGAAAGGCTTCGCCTTTCCGGTCGTTACTCTCTGAAATTCTGCGGCTGCGCCGCCAGCGTGAGGCGCAGCCTCGCTAAAATTAGGATAAACCTAACGGGAAAGGCAGAGCCTTTCCGCACATCGGGCGGCACAGCCGCATTTTTGCCTAACATCAGATACTGATAAAAAACTGATTCTCGATTCAGATTTCTTCGTAGCGTTTTAATTTGCGGTAAAGCGTCGAAAGGTCAATGCCCAAAATTTCGGCGGCGGCAGTTTTGTCGTCGGCGGCGGCGGTCATAATTTCCCGAATATAGCGGCGTTCGATTTCTTCGAGCGTCGGGCGTAAGCCTTCGGGGTCGCGGATTTCAAAGTTGTGTTTCGCGCCGGATTTTATTTTCGGCGGCAGATTTTCGAGTTCGATTTCGTCATTGCTCAATATAAAAGCGCGTTCAATCGCGTTCTCTAATTCGCGGACGTTGCCGCGCCATTCGTAATTTAATAATGCCGACATCGCTTCTTTGCTGATAATTTTTTCCGGCGTGTTCTGCTCTCTGGCAAATTTGGCGGCGAAATGTTTGGCTAACAGCGGAATATCTGCTTGCCGTTCACGAAGCGGCGGCAGGTTTATTTCGATGACGTTCAGGCGATAAAATAAATCTTCACGGAAACGATTGGCGGCAACTTCCGATTCGAGATTTTTGTTGGTGGCGGCGAGGATTCGCGCGTCGAATTTGACGGGAACGCTCGCGCCGACCGGCGTAACTTCGTGTTCCTGAAGTGCGCGTAATAATTTCACTTGCAGCGTTGGCGGCATCTCGCCGATTTCGTCGAGCAGCAAAGTTCCGCCGTCGGCTGAACGAAACAAACCTTTTTTGTCGGCGGTCGCGCCGGTAAATGCGCCTTTGGCGTGTCCGAAAAGTTCCGATTCTAAAATACTTTCCGGCAACGCGCCGCAGTTGACGGCGAGAAACGGCGCGGCGGCGCGGCGGCTTTTATAATGAAGTGCGCGGGCGATTAACTCTTTTCCCGTTCCCGATTCGCCTTCGATTAAAACGCTGGCGTTGGTATCGGCGACTTTTTCGACGACGCGGAAAACCGCCTGCAACGCTTCGCTCGTGCCGATGATTTCCGAAAAACTATAATGTTTATCGAGTTCGCGCCGCAGATTGCGATTTTCCTTGAAAAGTTCTTTTGTGCGAATCGCGTTGCGGACGGTTTGCAGCAAATCTTCGTTGACGAACGGTTTGGTTACATAGTCGTAAGCACCTTTGCGAAGCGCGGCAATCGCCGAATCAACCGACGAATACGCCGTCATAATGATCACCGCCGCTTCCGCGTCAATCGCCTTGATTTGGTCGAGCAGTTCCAGCCCGTCCATTCCCGCCATTTTTATATCGGTCAAGGTTGCGGTAATATCTTCGTGCGAGAAAATCTCCAGCGCGTGTTCGGCACTGTCGGCGGTAAAAACGCGGCAGCCGACATTTTCAAGCAACTGACGCAGAATCGAGCGCATCAATTGTTCGTCTTCGACAACCAGAACATTCGGTTTAGACATAAGTTCAAAGTTTAATGTTTAAAGTTTAAGTTTCGATGTTAAAGATTTAGTTTTCATACTGTCTCAAACAGTTTCGGCATTTCTACTTATTTTAAGTTTAGAGACGCGGTAGAATTAAATCAATACTCGCACTTTTGAACTCTAAACCTTGAACTTTGAATTTTTATTTTGAACCCGAAACGCTTCGTGATAGCATCAAATTTACTCGCGTGTAAATCCGATGAATCAGCTTAAATCCTTAAAATTCCTACTTCTAATAGTTTTTCTGTGCGCGTTTTCGGCGACGGCACAGGATACGAATCCGGTCGAAAAACAAGTCGCCAACCCGCTGACCGACACGACGGATGCCAACCCGGTCGCGCCCGAATCAACCAATAAAACTCCGAAAAAGCAAACTGATTCCGGCTATCAACCGGAAGGCGGCGACGATGAATTAGTCGTTTATTCGGAGCGCGAACCCATCGAAGGCGAAGCCAGCCAGCGCGTGATCGTGATGGCGCCTGAGAATCCGTCACCAACGACGAGCGGCAACACAACTGGTGCGGCTACAAGCAGACCAAGCGCCGCGATCGCGGTG
>JAJAYR010000450.1 GCA_026786155.1 Pyrinomonadaceae bacterium | reverse complement strand
CCGTATCTGCGCGTTACGCCGCAGCCGGATAAGTAGAAATAAAAAAATTAACTGCCGAAAAGCGCGGAGGTTTTAAGAGACTTCTGCGCTTTTTATCTTTAAAGATTTATTCGGGCGAAAAATCTGTGTTATTTTTGTATTGAAATGCCGATTGTCTCGCCCGAAAAAGATTTTGAAAAAATTGCCGCGAAATTAGTTTGCGAATCGTGCGGCAATGGATTTGACTGCGGCGCGAACGTCGGCGAATGTTGGTGTTTTGAGGTCGAAGTGACGCCGGAAATTTTGACGGAACTGCGCGAAAAATATAAAAATTGTTTGTGCGCGAAATGTCTGCCGGTTTATCCGAAAAAAACGCTTGACTAAAGTTTTCGGTAGTGCGGCAAGTTTTATGTTCGATAAATTGTCGTTAAATTTGCTTCGGAATAGATGAAAGATGAGAGATGAGAGATGAGAGATGAGAGATGATAACTGATAGATTGAGTCTTGTTTATCTGTCATCTATTATCTATTCCGAATCGTCTCTCGATTAGGATAAATTTTGAAACATTACCCAAATTTCTAACACCCGACGAGATGCACGACGATAATAAAAACTCGGTCAAACTTAATTCCGGCGCGGCGGAGCAGATGGAAACGCGGCTCAATCTGCTTTATGAAATCGGGCGGATTCTGGCTTCGACCGAGACGATGAACGAAGCCGCGCCGCAGATTCTCGAAACGATTTGCCGCAACTTAAAATTCGATATTGGCGAATTGTGGAGTTTGCGCGAGGGCGAGGCGGTTTTGCGGCGGACGGGCGTTTGGCATCTGCCTTCACAAACATTGGAAAAAATTGCCGCCGACAGCCGACAATTTGAATTTCCCGTCGGGATGGGTTTGCCCGGCAAGGTTTGGCGGCAAAACGCGCCCGTGTGGATTGAAAATTTGAGCGGTGAAAATAATAATATGCCGTGCCGGATTTTCGCCGACCAAGCCGGACTGCACAGCGCGTTTGCCTTTCCCGTTCTGCTCGGTGAAAAATTTCTCGGCGCGTTCAGTTTTTTCTGCGAAAACCAATGCCCGCACGACGAAGCGTTGCTGCAAATGTTCTCGGCGGTCGGCGGCAACATCGGGCAGTTTATCAAACGCGAGCGCGTCGAAAAACATCTGCGCGAATCCGAAGAGCGATTTTCCAAAGCCTTTGACGCCAGCCCCCTGGCTTTGACTATTTCTTCGCTCGAAACCGGAAAACTGATTGAGGTCAACGAAACTTTCGTCAACGTGTCCGGTTTTTCGCGCGAAGAAACTATCGGGCGCACGACCGCCGAACTCGGCATTTGGGCGAATCCGCCGGAACGCGAAAAAGAATTGGAAATTCTCCGCCGAAGCGGACACCTGCGAAACGCCGAATATCGTTTCCGAATGAAAAGCGGCGCGGAGATTGTCGGTCTGCTGTCCGCCGAACGCATCGAAATCGGCGGCGAATCCTTCGCGCTGACCGTCATTCAAGACATCACCGACAGCAAACTGTCGGAAAATCGTCTGGCTCTGCTCGCCGAGTTAAGCGATTTGAACCGGAAATTTGAAGACCCGAACGAATTATTATTTGCCGTCGCCCGTGCCGTCGGCGAACATCTGCAAGTCCGGCGTTGTTTATTTAACGAGATTGACCTTACCAACGACCGCGAAACCGTTCACCGCGATTACTGTCGCGGCGTTGAATCGGTCGCCGGTGTGCATCGAATTTCCGATTACAGTTCGATCACCTTCGCCGAGATGACGGCGGGAAAAACGGTCGTCAACCACGACTCGAAAATTGATTCGCGCACCGCTTCCGATTACGAAAAAACTTACGCGCCCGTCGGCGAACGCGCTTACGTAACCGTGCCGCTGCTGCGTGAAACTCAGTGGGTCGCGTCGCTCTGGGTCAGCACCGACGAGCCGCGCGAGTGGAGCGGACAGGAAATTTCCCTGCTCGAAACCGTCGCCGAACGAACGTGGACGGCAATCGAAAAACTGCGGATTGACGCCGCGCTGCGCCGTTCGGAAATTAACGCCTTATTGCTCGCCGAAATCAGTCTTGACTTGGCGCGATTGACGGGCATTGACGAAATTATGCGCGTCGTCGGCGAAAAAATCAGTCGGCATCTGGACGTTTCGCGGGTTTATTTCAGCGAAATAAATGAAGCGGCGGAAACAATTACGGTTATTTACGATTGGTGCAAACGCGACGTTCCGAGCGCGGTCGGCATCTACGGGCTGGCGGATTATATAAGCGACGAGTTTCAAAAGGAACTCAAAGCCGGACAAGTCATCGCCGTGGGCGATGTCAAAACCGATTCGCGCACGACGGCAAACGCCGGTGTCTTGCAAATACTCGACATCGGTTCTTATCTCAACGCGCCGTTTATCAGCGACGGACGCTGGAAATTTCTGCTCGCCGTGCAGCATCGTCAGCCTTACGAGTGGCGGGCGGACGAAATCGAATTGCTGCGCGACCTGGCGGCGCGAATCTGGACGAGTATCGAACGCCGCCGCGCCGAAGAAGCCCTGCGCGAATCCGAATCCAGATACCGGACTTTATTCGAGTCAATTGACGAAGGCTTCTGCGTTATCGAAATGATTTTCGATGACAATGAAAAGCCGGTTGACTATCGTCATATCGAAATGAATCCGGCGTTTGAACAGCACACGGGATTTGAGCGGGCATTAGGCAAAACGATACGGGAGATTGTCCCGAATCTCGAAGAATTTTGGTTTGAAACTTACGGGCGCGTCGCGCTGACGGGCAAAGCCGTCCGCCTTGAACATTACGTCGAAGCGATGAATCGCTGGTTCGACATCTACGCTTCGCGCGTCGGCGACGACACGAGCCGCAAAGTCGCCGTCGTTTTCAACAACATCACCGAACGCCGCCGCGCCGAAGAATCTCTGCGTGAAAGTCAGAATGTTCTGTCGCTGGCGATGAGCAGCAGCCGGATGGGAGCGTGGTCGCGCGATTTGACGAACGAGGCGGTTTATTGGAGCGCGGAACTCGAAGAACTTTTCGGGCTTGCACCGGGAACTTTCGCCGGGAACATCAACGGCTTTTACAATTACGTTTATGCCGGAGACAAAGAACGTCTGGCGCGTGAAGTTCAAAACGCGCTGAGCGAACGCCGCGATTACATCATCGAATTTCGATTTCATCACGCTGACGGCAGCCTGCGCTGGATGGAAGGACGCGGGCAGGGAATTTACGCGCCCGACGGCAAGCCGGTTAAAGTCTACGGCATCGGCATTGACATCACCGAACGCAAACGGGCGGAAGCCGAACGCGAACGCCTTCTGGAAAGCGAACGGCAGGCGCGGGAAATCGCCGAACAAGCCAATCACGCCAAAGACGAATTTATCGCGCTCGTTTCGCACGAACTGCGCTCGCCTTTGAACGCGATGCTCGGCTGGGCGCGAATTCTGCAAAATCAAAAACCCGATGCAAAAATAACCGAAAACGCCCTCGACGTGATTGTCAAAAATGCACGTTCGCAGTCGCGGTTGATTGAAGATTTGCTCGACATCGCCCGCGTCGGCAAAGGCAAACTGCGCGTTGAACTCGTGCCGATTGAACTCGTGCCGATTATCAAAGCCGCCCTCGAAGTCATCAAACCGGCGGCGAACGCCAAAAATATCAATCTCGACGAAACTTTAGACCGCGCCGCCAACTTTATCAACGGCGACGGCGACCGTCTGCGGCAGGTCGTTGAAAATTTATTGGCGAATGCGGTAAAATTTACGCCGGACGGCGGCAGTGTGCAGATTCGGCTGGAACGCGACGGCAGAAACGCGAAAATTACTATCAGCGACACGGGACAGGGAATCAGCGCGGATTTTCTGCCGCAGATTTTTGAACGCTTCAAACAAGCCGACCCGTCGGCGACGCGCCGCCACGGAGGTCTCGGCATCGGTTTGTCGTTGGCGCGGGATTTGGTAGAATTACACGGCGGCACGATTTCGGCGCAGAGCGCGGGCGAAGACAAAGGGACAGCCATTACTACGACTTTGCCGCTGCGGATGATTTTGCCGATTAAAGAAATTACAGGCAGGATAGAAAATATGGACTCGCACGGAAAACTAAGCGGTTTTTGGATTTTAGCGGTGGACGACGAAGCGGATGCCCGCGAAATCATTTCATTTATGCTGCAAATCAACGGGGCGCAGGTGACGTCGGCAAATTCGGCGGTCGAGGCGTTGGAAATTCTGAAAACCGCCAACGGGCGTCTGCCGGATATTCTGCTTTCCGATATTAGTATGCCGAACGAAAGCGGCTACGCGCTACTCGAAAAAATCCGCTCGCTGCCGCGCGAACACGGCGGACAAATTCCGGCGGTCGCGCTGACGGCGTTCAATCGTCCCGAAGACCGCGAAGCCGCGTTTGAAGCCGGTTTTCAAAAACATCTCGGCAAGCCGGTTGATATGGACGCGCTGATTGATGCCATCGTCGAAACGGCGGGCGCGAAGTAAGGGATGAGGAATGAGGGATCAGGGATGAATAAGAAGTATATTGTTTTATTCATCCCTCATCCTTCATCCTTCATCCCTCAAATATCCTTCATCGCTCAAATTTATGAAACTAATTGCCGAACTCAATGACGAAAAACACGCGGTCGAAATAAAGCGCGACGGATTAAACTTGACTGCCGATGTGGACAGGCGCATTTACGAACTCGAAATTTCCGAACCCGAACCGAACGTCTGGCTTTTCAAACACGCGAATAAAATTTATCAAATCTTCGTCGCGCCGAACGAACGCGCGGGCGAACCGTTTGCCGTGAACGTCGGCAATCAGACTTTCGATATAAAAATCCTTGACCCGAAACGTCTGCGCGGGTCAAGCGGCGACGGCGAACACGCGGACGGCGCATCGGAAATCAAAACGGCGATGCCCGGCAAACTCGTTCGGATTCTCGTCGAAAAAGGCGCGGAAATCAAAAAAGGCGACGGCGTTTTAATCGTCGAAGCGATGAAAATGCAGAACGAAATGAAATCGCCGAAAGACGGAATTGTCAAAGAAATTCGCTTTGCCGAAGGCGCAACCGTCAACGCGGGCGACGTTCTGGCGATCATCGAATAACTAAATTTACTGATGTTACGCAAAACTGCGGCTGTGCCGCCTGATGTGCGGAAAGGCTGTGCCTTTCCGACGATTATTGTTAATAATTCAGCGGCTGCGCCGCCCGT
>JAJAYR010000449.1 GCA_026786155.1 Pyrinomonadaceae bacterium | reverse complement strand
GTTCCTAGGTGGTTAATTCTCTTAATTCTTCCACAACATTTCTGCTTCGCATCAAAGTTTCGCCAATCAGAAAGCCGGAAAATCCAAGTTCGCGCAATTCCAAAATCTCGGCTTTCGTCGAAAGCCCGCTTTCGGTAATCAACAGGGAATTTTCGGGCGCGTGTTTTATCAATTCGCGTGAAACGTCCAAAGACACTTGAAACGAATGCAAATCTCGATTGTTCACGCCGATAATTTTCGCGCCGATTGTTTTCACTCGTTTCAACTCCTCTAAAGTGTGAACTTCGACCAACGCATCGAGACCTAAATCTTTTTCGATTAGATTATAAAGTCTTGATAGAATTTCATCGTCGAGCATCGCCGCGATGAGCAAAATGACATCCGCGCCCGCTTCCGCCGCTTCGTAAATTTGGAATTCGTCGAAGATAAAATCCTTTCGCAAAATCGGGATTTCAACCGCTTTTCGCGCCATTCGCAAATCTTCCAGCGAACCACCAAATCTATCTTCTTCCGTCAATACCGAAATCGCACACGCGCCGCCTTTTTCGTAATTCAGGGCGACTTCAGCAACATCAATTTTATCATTGATAACGCCTTTCGACGGCGAAGCGCGTTTGATTTCGGCGATGATGTTGATTTGATTTCTCTGCAAACTTTCACGAAGACGATGCTTTGCGGAAGCGGCGCGTCGAGCGGTTGCCGCGCGTTTCAATTCGTCAAAATCGCGGTTTGCTTTGGCAATTGCGAGACGTTTTTTCTTTAATTCGATGATTTCAGTCAAAAACATTTTATTTTGTAACCGCAGATGAACGCGGATAAACGCAGATATTTTAAAACAATTTTGAAATTCGTTTTGTTCTCAGCCGTTTTCGATTTATCTGTGTTTATCCGCGTTCATTTGCGGATAATGTTCTTTCGTTTTACTTTTCAAACTTTCCAATTTTTCCAAAGCCTTCCCGCTGCCCAAACTCTCTTTGGTAATTGCCAGCGCATCACTTAAATTGGCGGTTCTGCCCGCGATATAAACCGCCGCCGCCGCATTGATTAAAACTATATTGCGGGCGTTTTCGTCAGTTGATTTGCCGTGCAGAACGTCGGAAATAATTTTTGCGCTTTCGGTCGGCGAACATTTTGAGAAACTAAAATTATGATTGCTCAAGCCGAAATCGGCGGGCGAAATTTCAAAAGTTTTAACTTTCTCGCCGGAGATTTCAGCGACGAAGGTTGCGCCGTTCAGAGTGATTTCATCCAAACCGTCCGCGCCGTGGACAATCCACGATTTTTTCGTTCCCAATTTCGCCAAAACCTGCGCGGTTTTCTCGACTAAATCTTTGCGCCAAACGCCGATAATCTGATGCGGTGCGTTCGCCGGATTGCAGAGCGGTCCGAGATTATTAAAAATCGTCGGTCTGCCTAATTCGCGGCGAACTTTGCCGAGAACCGGCGAAAGCGCGTGAAAATTCGGCGCGAACATAAAACAGATGCCGATTTCGTTCAGACATTTTTCCGCCTTCGCCGCGTCAACCGCCGGATTAACGCCGAGTTCCGATAAAACGTCCGCGCTGCCGCAATTGCTCGTCGCGGCGCGGTTGCCGTGTTTGGCGACCGGCAAATTCGCGCCCGCGATAACGAACGCGGCGGCGGTCGAGACGTTGAAAATCTTTGCTGAACTGCCGCCCGTGCCGACAATATCAACGAAAGTTTCGTGTTTGGAATTAACTTTGACGGCGCGGCTTCGCATCAATTTTGCCATCACGTAAAGTTCATCCGCAGTCGCACCCTTTGCTTCCAAAGCGAGCAAAACGGCGGCGATTAAACTTTCGTTTTCGGTTTCCGACTGCAACGCCGTGAAAAATTCGGCGGCTTCGCTCTCCGACAAATCTTTGCCCGATGATACAATTTTTAAGAAGTCTTCTAACTCCGATTTCATAAAATCTAAATTTAATTAACCGCGAAACACGCGAAATACACGAAAATTTTAAGATTTTTATTTCGCGTGTTTCGCGTATTTCGCGGTTTAATTCTTCACGCCGCGCCTTCGGCAATCTCGATTGTTCGCAAAAGTGCCTGCGCTTTGCTGACCGTTTCTTCAAATTCCAATTCGGGAACCGAATCGGCGACGATGCCTGCGCCCGCTTGAATTCGTGCCGCGCCGTTCTCTAAAACGAGCGTCCGAATGGCGATGCAAACGTCTAAATTTCCAGAATAGTCAATGTAACCGACCGCGCCCGAATAGATTCCGCGCTTTGTCGGTTCGAGCTTTTGAATAATTTCAATCGCGCGAACCTTCGGCGCACCGGAAACCGTTCCGGCAGGAAAGCAGGCGGCGAGCGCGTCAAAACAATCGAATTCGTCGCGCAAATCGGCGTGCAAATAACTGACCAAATGCTGAACGTGCGAATACTTTTCGACGCTCATCAAATTTTCGACTTTCACGCTGCCGAATTTCGCCACGCGCCCCAAATCGTTGCGCCCTAAATCAACCAGCATCAAATGTTCGGCGACTTCTTTCGCGTCGCACTGCATTTCTTCGGCTAAAAATTCATCTTCTTCGACGGTTGCGCCGCGCTTTCGAGTTCCGGCAATCGGACGATATTCGAGTTTTTGGTCAACGCATCGGACGAGCATTTCGGGCGACGCGCCGATGATTGATTGTTCGCCGATTTTCAGCAGAAACATATACGGCGACGGATTTAACGAGCGCAGAGCGCGGTAAATCGAAACGTCGTCGGCATTTGTTTTTCGGGTGAAACACTGCGACAAAACGACTTGATAACATTCGCCCGCCGAAATTAGTTCTTTTATTTCGCGGACGGCATTTTCAAAATCTTCACGCTTCCAATTAGATTCGACCGATCTGGAGCTTGGAATTTGGAATTTGAAATTTGGAATTTGAATCGGTTGATTTTCTAAAATTTCTTTAAGTTTCGCGTTTTCGGCAACGGCGTTTTCATAGAGATTTTTTAACTCCGCGTCCGTTTCGGCTTCGTCGGTAAAGACGAGCGCGATGATTTTGATAATTTGTTTGGCGTGGTCGAACGCGACGACGTGGCGGAAAAACATTAGTTTTGCGTCTTCGACCTCCGCGCTTGTTTGTTTGATTGTTTTTTCAAACCAACCCGCGCACGAAAAGCCGAAAAATCCGATTGCGCCGCCGCCGAACGCGGGTGAATCCGCGACATCGCCGATTTTTTTTCCGGCAAAATAATTGCGGAGAAAATCGAAAAGGGAAATTTCAAACGTCGTTGTTTCGGTATTTTTCAGCACAAAAGTTTGCGCGTCATTGCCGCCGACAATCATTTCGGGGTTTGCGCCGATAAACGAATAACGCCCTAAACTTTCGCCGCCTTCGACCGATTCGAGTAGAAAAGAATGCTTCGCGTTTCGGGAAAGTTTTAAATAAACCGCCAGCGGCGTGAGCAAATCAGCCGTCAATGTTTCGACGACTGCGACGACGTTTGCCGAATCGGTTTGTTTTAAGAAATTCTCGAAATTGTTTGATTTGTCCGTCATTTTTAATCCAAAAACTTGTTGATTCAAACAAAAAACGCCGCCGAAATTTATCGGCGGCGTTCACAAAAAAGAATCAAAAACTACTTTTCCAAAAGCAAATTTTTTATCTAACCGTGCTGAACAATCGCCGACGCTGTAACGCGCCGCCAATTTTGCCAGCTTGCAGTTTGAACCGAATTTGATTTTGAAAAGTTCACTGTTAAAAGTTTTAGCAAACAAAATCGCAAATCGCAAACGAAGAATCCAAAATCCAAAATCTAAAATCCAAAATCGAATTACATTCGTTCAGGGACTTCGATTCCCAAAGTATTCAAAGCGGCGGTCAAACTGCTTCGCGCAAGGTCGGCGACGGCGATTAACACGGCGCGTTTCGCCTTATTTTCTTCGGCGATAATTTTGTGTCGGCTGTAAAAAACATTGAATGTTTTCGCCAGATTGAAAGTATATTTCGCCAGCAGCGCGGGTTCATTGGCGTTGGCGGCATAAGCGATTGTTTCTTCGAGCCGCGCCGCTAAAATCACCATTGACCAAATATCGTCGCCGTCTTCGGCGTTGAAAATCGCCGAAATTTCCTCCAACCTCGAATCCTGAATCCTGAATCCTGAATCCTGTTCTCCCAATTTCCTGAAAATCGAGTTGGCGCGAACGGCGGAATACTGACAAAAAACGCCGGTTTCGCCTTCAAAAGAAAGTGCTTCCTTAAAGTCGAAAACGATAACGGTGTTGCGCGTGAACTTCAGAAGAAAATAACGCAACGCGCCGACGGCGATGATGTGCGCGGTTTTTCGTTTCTCGTCGCCGGACAAATCGGCGTGGCGTTTTTCGACTTCGGCAAGCGCGTTTTCTTCCAAACGATTCAGCAAATCGTCGGCTTTCACGCCCAAACCTTTGCGCCCGGACATTTCGATGAACGATTTTTGTTTGTCTTCGTCGCTGATTTGAAAGCCCAATTCTTCCGCCGCGCCCGGTGAAAGCGCGACCATTTCGTAACTTAAATGAACGCTCGCCGCCTCACCTTTTTCGGGAAAAATCGTCGCTACGCCTTTTTTGACGACTTCCTGCGGATACGATTGGCGTGAATCAATCACGTTATAAACCGTTTCGCTGTTGCCGAATTCGGGGACATTTGCGCTCGCTAAATCCGTCGCCGTCGTTATCCAAACTTCTTTGCCGTCGGCGTAAGTGTGAAAAAGATTGTAATAAAAATCCAAGCCGAGCAAGCCGAGTTTCCACATTTGATAAGCGATGTCTTTGCCCGTGTAAGTTACCGTGCCGTTCGAGCGGACGAGAATTTTATCGGCTTCGTGTTCGTCGTTGCCGCTGTGTTCTTCAAACGGCATCACCCAGCAACCGGCGGCTTTGCCTTCCGTTTCAAACTTGATGACTTCGCGCGTCTGCATTTCTTCAAACGCCTTTTTCCAAAAATGCAGATGCAGAATTTCAGATTCGCGCGGCAGTAAATCGTAGCGGATTCCGAAGCGTTCCATCGTCGCCAAAATACATTCGACGTTGCGCGTCGCCACATAATCGGCGAGTTCGGCGGTCGGATTCTTCCCCGCTTCGACCAAATGCAAAACTTCGGCGCGTTTGGCTTTTAACGCTTCGTCTTTTTGATAAATCTGCCCGACTTTGGCGTATAAATCCCAGCAGTAATAATCGAAAGTTTTGCCTTCGGCGGTTAAGTTCGCGTCGAGATTTTTAATATCTTCGAGCGTTTTGTTCTCGATATACAAAAATCCGACGACCACATCGGCGACCTGAACGCCGGTGTTGTCTATGTAATTCTGCACTTCGACGCGCTTGCCGGTTGCTTTTAAGATTCTGACGAAGGTGTCGCCAATCACGGAATTTCTGACGTGACCGATGTGCGCGGCTTTGTTCGGGTTGACCGACGTATGTTCGACGCAGACTTTCGGCGCGGATTGATCTTTTGACTCGCTCAAACGCGGCAAAATTTCGGCGGTTTGGCTTTCGATTAAGAATTTGGCGCGATGAAAAAAGACGTTCAGATAACCCGCGCCCGCGACTTCGACGCGCTCGACGGCTTCGTTTTCTTTTAGTGCGGCTTTTAATCGTTCGGCAATCATTCGCGGATTCGATTTTTCGCCCGTTTGCTGTTTGATTCGCCTTGCGAGTTCAAACGCGACGGGAAACGCGACATCGCCGAGTTCGGTTTTCGGCGGAACTTCCGACGCGATTGTTTCGAGTTCGATGCTGAATTCGCTTTTTGCCGCGGCGATAACCGTTTCGCGCAAGTTTTCTTGCAATTTTGATAAATTCATTCGACTAAACTTTTAAATCTTTCCTTAAAATTACTCAAATCCGTTTGATTGAGTTCGCCGAGTCTGACAATAACGTCCTGCTGTTTCGCCGTAAAAATCCGGTCAACTTTTATTATCGAAACGGCGCGAAGATTATTGTGTTTGTCGGTTTGTAATAGAATCTCGTTCTTGCTTAACTTTTTCGGAACGACCGAACTAATGGCACTGACCACCAAATCTCGATATTTGTCCTGAGTTTCGCAGACGACAACCGCCGGTCTGACTTTTTTGTTGGTGAGTTCCGCAAAGGGAAATGGCAGGAGAACAACGTCGCCGGTTTTCATCGGTGTTTTTCGTTCAGAAAATCTTGATAGAGGTTTTCGCGCGAGTCATTCCAAAACTCAAACGTATCGTTTTGCGCCGAAAAATCCCGAAGTTCTTCGGTTTGGTCCAGTTCTTCAACGAACGTAATCATCACTTTAAAGCGTTTTTCTTTTGGAAAACCTTCCAAAACCACAAAATTTTTTCCGTCGTAAATTCCTTCAACTGTCAGCATAAAGTTTGATTGCGGCGCGATGGTTTTTGCAAAAATTCATCACGCCGCGTTTTGGTTCTTATCAATTTAATAAGTTGCGTTTGCCGCCGAGACGACTTTTTCCGCCGCGTCGTTCATTCCGTCGGCGGAGATGATGCCGATGTCCGAATCGCGCAGAACGCGCTTGCCTTCTTCGACATTCGTGCCTTCCAAGCGGGCGATAATCGGAATCGAAACGCCGAGATTTTTCGCCGCCGCGACGACACCGTTCGCCACCATATCGCAGCGGACAATGCCGCCGAAGATGTTGATTAACACGGCTTTGACGTTATCGTCGGCGAGCAGGATTTTGAACGCCTGTTCGACCCGTTCCTGCGACGCGCCACCGCCGACATCGAGAAAGTTCGCCGGTTCGCCGCCCGAAAGTTTGATAATGTCCATCGTCGCCATCGCCAAACCCGCGCCGTTGACCATACAGCCGATGTTGCCGTCAAGTTTAATGTAACTTAAATCGTGTTTCGACGCTTCGATTTCGAGCGGTTCTTCTTCGCCCAAATCGCGCAGTTCGGCGTATTCTTTATGACGATAAAGCGCGTTGTCGTCAAAATTAACTTTCGCGTCGAGCGCAATCAAACGATTGTCTTTGGTCAGCAAAAACGGATTGATTTCCAAAAGGGAAGCGTCCATTTGGTTGTATGCTTCGTAAAGCGACAGCATAAATTTCGCCGCCTGATTGACCAATTCGCCCGGAATTCCCAGTCCGAATGCCAAATTTCTGGCTTGAAAAGCTCGCAGACCGACCGACGGATCAATCTCTTCTTTCAAAATCAATTCAGGCGTTTCTTCGGCGACTTTTTCGATGTCCATTCCGCCGGCTTTGGAAGCCATAAAAACATTTCTGCCCGTAACGCGGTCGAGTGTGATTGCCAGATAAAATTCCTTATCAATCGGCAAGCCTTCTTCGATTAAAAGCGTTTTGACTTCGCGCCCTTCCGCGCCGGTTTGGTGCGTAACGAGCATCATTCCGAGAATTTCGCTCGCCAATTGTTTCGCTTCTTCCGGCGATTTGGCGAGTTTGACGCCGCCGCCTTTGCCGCGACCGCCCGCGTGAATCTGCGCTTTGACGACCGTTATGTCAGTTCCCAAATCTCGCGCCGCTTGTTCGGCTTCTTCCGGTGTCGTGGCGACAAATCCGCGCGGAGTCGGCACGCCGTATTTTCTAAGCAGTTCTTTTCCCTGATATTCGTGTATTTTCATCGGTTTATATTTTTCAGAATGTTGAAAGTGTAACTTTCGGCAAAAAGAAAAGCAAAGACAATCGAAAATTGTCTTTGCCTAAACTCTGTCGAACGGTTGACTACTCTAAACTAATTTCGATTTTAAGGAGCAGAACATAACTATACCAAATAGAAAATAGATTGCGAAACCAGTCAGACCGCTCAGGTTTCTGACATTTCGCCAACCAATTCCTGATTGGTTTATTGATTAACATTAGTGTCGCTGACAAAACGCCGGATTCTGTCTATTATCAAATCAAATTGAAACAACGGGAAAGGTTGGAAAAGTTTGGTGGAAGGTTATAAAACTTTTTCAATAGCATCAATCACACTTTCAACCGAAACTCTTTTGATACATTCCGGTTCGCCGAATTCTTGGCAGAAATATCCGGCGCACGGCTGACACGGCAATCTTTCATAAACGATTTCGTGCGGCGCGTTCGTCCAAGGTTTCCAATGATTGATGTTTGACGAGCCGAAAATGACGACGCTCGGCGTTTCAACCGCCGCCGCGATGTGCGCGATTCCCGAATCGTTTCCAACGAAGATTTTTGCGCGAGAAGCTAGAGCCGTAATTTCGGGCAGAGTTAAATCATCGAAAATTTGAATCGGAACGCGCGATGTTTGTTGGAGAATTTCTAAAACTCCGCGCTCTTTTTTCGTCGCCGCCGCAATTATTGACAGATTTTTCCCGTGCAAAAACTCCGCCACCCGCGCAAAATTTTCCGTCGCCCACTGCTTCGTATCGAACGCGGCAACCGGATGAATCAAAGCGAACGCTGAACGCTGAACGCTGAACGCTGAAACTTTTTTCTCAATCGAATGCAGCGCGGATTCGCTGACGGTCAAACGGCTTTTCGGTCTATCGGAAACGGGAACGCCGACGAAACCGAGCAGCGCGAGCTGCTGTTCGGCGGAATGCGCGTGTTCGGTTTGCCAGAATTCGAGCGGCGACGGCAAGCGATGCGTGTAGAGAAAATTGTATTGATAGCTCGCCCAACCGACGCGATGTTTTGCGCCCGAAGCGCGAACGAAAAACGTCGCCGTCGTGCCGCCGTGCAGATTGAAAGCGACCTCATATTTATTACGGCGAAGTTTCTGCGCGGTTTGCAGACGCGATTTCAAATCGTCTTTTTTGAACGAAATGACGTTATCAACCGCGTCAAAACCTTCTAAAACCGGCGCAACCCAATCTTCGAGCAAAACGTCAATCCGCGCTTCGGGCAAAAACCTTCGCAAAGCAATCAAAGACGGCGTTGCCAAAACCGTGTCGCCGATTGAGCGCAGACGGACGACGAGAATGCGGTTGACCTTGCTCCAATTTATTAATTTTGAAGATGCGGAGATGCGGAGACGCGGAGACGCGGAGACATTCGGTAAAGTTGCGTCTTCTCGCTTTACCTTTTCGATTTTTGCGTCTTCCGTCTTCCGGGAAAATTCTTCACCGTGTCTCCGCGTCTCCGCGTC
>JAJAYR010000448.1 GCA_026786155.1 Pyrinomonadaceae bacterium | reverse complement strand
TGTCATCTATTCCGAATCGTTTTTCTTCATCATAAAATTTAATTGCCCAATTATTAAATTAACAACTCGCGCCAGCAGACGCAACGCCGCGCCGTTTCAGGTTTAATTCGCCAGCGAAAGATTGTAAAATAAGCCGCAAATTATGCTGAAAATCGAAAACTATATCGGCGGCGAATTAACCGCGCCAATCTCGGAAAAATATCTCGACAATTTTAATCCGGCGGTCGGTGAAGTTTATTCGCTGATTCCCGATTCGGACGAGCGCGATGTCGAATTCGCCGTCGAAGCGGCAGGCAAAGCATTTCCGATTTGGTCGAAAATGTCGGCGGAAACACGGCACGACTATTTAATGCGAATCGTCCGGCTGATTGAGCGTGATTTGGATTTATTGGCAGAAGCCGAAAGCGTTGACAACGGCAAACCGAAATCGCTCGCCAAAGCCGTTGACATTCCCCGCGCCGTTTCCAATTTCAAATTTTACGCGACCGCCGCGATGCACTTTTCATCCGAAGCGCACGAAACGGTCGGGCAGGCGATAAATTATACTTTGCGCCAACCGCTCGGCGTGGTCGGCTGTATTTCGCCGTGGAATCTGCCGCTTTATCTGTTCACCTGGAAAATCGCGCCCGCGCTCGCCGCCGGTTGCTGCGTCGTCGCCAAACCTTCGGAAATTACGCCGATGACGGCTTATTTATTGTCGAAACTCTGTATCGAAGCCGGATTGCCCGAAGGCGTTTTAAATATCGTTCACGGACTCGGCGCAAAAGCCGGAAGCGCGATTGTCGCCCATAAAAACGTCAAAGCGATTTCGTTCACGGGCGGCACGAAAACCGGACAAGACATTGCCCGAATCGCCGCGCCGATGTTCAAAAAATTATCTTTAGAACTCGGCGGCAAAAACCCGAACATCATTTTCGCCGACTGTAATTATGAGGAAATGTTAAAAACGACCGTGCTTTCTTCATTCTCGAATCAAGGTCAAATCTGTTTGTGCGGTTCGCGGATTTTTGTCGAACGCCCGCTTTATGAACGATTCAAAACGGATTTCGTTGAGCGGGTTTCGCAGTTAAAAATCGGCGACCCGTTAGAATCAGAAACAAACGTCGGCGCGGTCGTTTCAAAATCTCACCTGGAAAAAGTTCTTTCATACGTTGATTTGGCGCGTGAGGAAAACGGCAAAATTCTGCTCGGCGGCAAAATCGCAAAACTCGAAGGCAGATGCAAACACGGTTATTTTATCGAACCGACCATCATCGAAAATCTCGCTTTTGACTGCCGCACCAATCAGGAAGAAATCTTCGGCGCGGTCGTTTCGATTCAGCCGTTCGACACGGAAACGGAAGTTCTGCGTTACGCTAACAGCACCGAATACGGTTTATCGGCGACCGTCTGGACGGAAAATTTGTCCCGCGCTCATCGCGTCGCGGAAAAATTGGAAAGCGGAATCATCTGGATAAATTGTTGGCTGCTGCGCGATTTGCGAACGCCGTTCGGCGGAATGAAACAATCCGGCGTGGGACGCGAAGGCGGTTTTGAAGCATTGAAATTTTTCACCGAAGAGAAAAATGTTTGTATTAAAATAAATTAGTCAGGGCAAGAAAGTATGAGTGAAAACATTATTAACTCTTCAAAAGCACCCGAACCCGTCGGGCTTTATCCGCACGCGCGGCGCGTCGGAAATCTTTTGTTTTTGTCGGGCGTTGGTCCGCGTGAGAAAGGCGCAAAGAAAATTCCCGGCGTTGAATTAAATGCAACCGGCGAAATAATTTCTTACGACATCGAAACGCAATGCCGTTCGGTGTTTCAAAATGTGCGTTATATTTTGGAAGATGCCGGTTCGTCGTGGGATAAAATCGTGGACGTAACGGTTTTTCTGACGAATATGAAAGACGATTTTCAAACTTATAATCGAATTTACGCTGAGTATTTCAAAGACAATCTGCCGTGCCGGACAACGGTTGAAATCAATAAACTTCCGACACCGATTGCGATTGAATTGAAAGTTATGGCGACGATTGATTGATTTTCCGCCGCCTCGCGCCGCGTCGAAAGCTGATTTCAAAACGATTTCGACTTGCGAGGAAAATCCGCATATAGTAATTGTTCAAGGGCTTTTATCAAAAATATGGCGAATGGCAGCGGCTTTGAAAATTAAGTTCGAGCGGTTTTATTTGATTATTTTGAAAAAGGCGACTGAAAAAAATTCAATTTAGCAAAAGGGGTTTAAGTAATATGTTGCAAACAAAGGGTTATGCTGTGAAGTCGGCGGAATCGAGTTTTGAGGCTTTCGATTTCGAGCGGCGCGAATTGGGGGCGAAGGATGTTTTGATTGAAATTCAATTTTGCGGCGTTTGTCATTCGGACATTCATCAGGCGCGGAACGAATGGGGAAATTCGATGTATCCGATGGTTCCCGGACACGAAATCGTCGGGCGCGTCGCGCAAATCGGGGCGGATGTCTCGAAGTTTAAGACGGACGATTTCGCCGGAATCGGCTGTTTTGTAGATTCGTGTGGCGAGTGCGAAAACTGCGCGCAAGACTTTGAGCAGTTTTGTTTGACGCACTGCTCGCAAACTTACAACAGCACCGAAATGGACAAAAAAACGCCGACTTTCGGCGGTTATTCGTCGCAATACGTCGTAGATGAAAACTACGCGCTGAGAATTTCCGACACGAAAAATCTCGCCGCCGTCGCTCCTCTGCTCTGCGCCGGAATCACGACTTATTCGCCGCTCAAACGGTTTAACGTCCGCGAAGGTCAAAAAGTCGGCATCATCGGGCTGGGCGGTTTGGGTCATATGGGCGTAAAATTCGCCGTTTCGATGGGCGCGGAAGTAACGGTTTTTTCTACGTCGCCGTCAAAAGAAGACGACGCTCGAAAACTCGGCGCACACAATTTCGTCGTAACTAAAGAGCCGGAAAATATGAAGCCGCTCGCCGGGAAATTTGACTTTATTCTCGATACGGTTTCCGCCGTTCACGACTTGAATATGTATCTTAAGCTGTTGAAGCTAAAAGGCGTGATGGTTTTAGTCGGCGCACCGGAAAAGCCGTCGGAAGTTCCCGCTTTTTCGCTTATCTCCAACAACCGCACGCTCGCCGGTTCGGGAATCGGCGGCATTGCCGAAACACAGGAAATGCTCGATTACTGCGCGGAAAACGACATTGTTTCGGATGTCGAAATCATTCCCATTCAACAAATCGAAGCCGCTTACGAACGAACCGTCAAAGGCGATGTGCGCTATCGGTTCGTGATTGATATGCAATCGCTTAACCAAGCCTAAAATGATGATTTGAACAGACCGATTCAACCTGCAAGTCAGTTTGAATCGGTCTTTTTAATTTCAAGGAGATATTATGCAAGCACAAAAACCTTTTAATTTCAAAAAATGGATTGACGAGCATCGTCATCTGCTCAAACCGCCGGTCGGAAACAAACTGGTCTACGAAGACGCGGAGTTTATCGTCCAAGTCGTCGGCGGTCCGAATTCGCGGAAAGATTATCACTATGACGAAGGCGAGGAGTTTTTTTATCAACTCGAAGGCGACATTCTCGTCAAAATTCAGGAAGACGGTGTATCGGTTGAAGTGCCGATTCGGGAAGGCGAGATTTTTCTGCTCCCGCCGCGTGTGCCGCACAACCCGATTCGCGGCGCAAACACCGTCGGACTCGTCATCGAACGCAAACGACGCGATGGCGAAAAAGACGGTTTGATGTGGTTTTGCGAAAACTGTAACGAGAAACTGTATGAAGAATACTTTGAACTCGAAGATATTACGACACAGTTTCAAGGCGTTTTCAAACGATTCTACGAAAACGAAGATTTGCGAACCTGCGATAATTGCGGCGCGGTGATGCAACCGCCGCCTGTTGTGAGTTAATTTATTGAGAAAACTTATGAAATTAAAATTTATATTTAGTCTTTCATTATTTTTGCTCTTGTTCATTTTCAATTTTGGAAATGTGCAAGCGTGTAGTTGTAGCAGAGAAGAGGTATGTCAATATTATTCAAATGCGAAAGTCGTTTTTGTCGGAAAAGTTTTGGATTCAACCGAGAAAATCAGAATAGTAAAACATCAAGAACGCCTGACTTAAAAGATAACGGAATAACATTTATCAAAACGGATGAAAACGGCTATTTTTCTATCACAGGCTACGAAAACCACGCTTGTTTAATCGGCGCATTTACCGACTCGCGTGACGGAAATGAAAGTTTAGAAGCAATTAACGCGGTTGTGAATGTTTTACCAAAAAAAGAAATCAAAGAACTTAAACTTGTTTTAGACCAAGACGGCAACGCAGATTGTAAAAAATGCGGTAATTACTTGGAGTTTCCAAAAACTAATCCGCGCAATAAATAAAAACCAAAATGGCGACGCTTTTAGAAGAACTTGACCAACTGATTTCCGCACTTGACGAAAACGAAATCGAATACGCGGTGTGCGGCGGATTGGCTTTGACGATTCACGGTTTTCCGCGGGCGACTTTCGATATAGATATTTTAATTCGCGCCGAATCGCTTGAAAAAGCCTACGAAATAGCGGCGCGGTATGGTTATGATATTCGCGGGCTTGATATGTCATTTAAGGAAAGAGCCGTTGAGATTCGCCGCGTTTCAAAAATTGACGAGGACGGCGAAGTTTTGTCGCTCGATTTTTTGCTGGTTACGCCGAAAGTTGAGGACGTTTGGGAAACCAGAGAAAATTTGACCTGGCAGAACAGAAATTTGTGGATTGTGTCGCGGACGGGTTTGATTAAAATGAAAACACTCGCGGGCAGAGCGAAGGATTTGATTGATATTGACAGGATAAAAAATGAAGAAGATTGATATGTCCGACAAAGCGATAACCAGACGTTTGAAGCAAGTTGACCAACTGCGCGAACTGTCGTTGTCGTTGATGAAAGCGAAAAAGGTTTCGGACGAAAAAAAGAAACAGGCTGAGAAAAAGGTAAATGCTGAAAATTGATATTCACACGCATATTTTGCCAAAAGACATTCCGCGTTGGAAAGAGCGATTCGGTTACGGCGGTTTTATCACGCTCGAACATCACAAGCCGTGTTGCGCGAGAATGTTGAAAGACGATGGCAAGTTTTTTCGTGAAATCGAAGATAATTGTTGGAGCGCGGAACGCCGAATCGAAGAATGCGACAGTTTCGGCGTTGACGTGCAGGTTTTATCAACCGTTCCCGTGATGTTCAGCTATTGGGCAAACGCTACGGACGGCGCGGAAATCTCAAAATTTTTGAATGACGGCATCGCTGAAATCGTCAGCGAATTTCCGAAACGATTTATCGGTTTGGGAACTGTGCCGATGCAGGACGCAAATCTTGCTGTCAAAGAATTGGAGAGATGCAAACAAATCGGACTTGTCGGCGTGCAAATCGGCACGAACGTCAACCAATTGAATTTAGGCGAACCGCAGTTTTTTGATTTTTTCGCGGCGTGTGAAAAACTCGGAATGGCGGTTTTCGTGCATCCTTGGGAAATGATGGGTGAGAGCGAGATGCAAAAATACTGGTTGCCGTGGCTGGTCGGAATGCCGGCGGAAACTTCGCGGGCGATTTGCTCTTTGATTTTTTCAGGCGTGTTGGAACGCTTGCCGAAATTGCGAATCTGTTTCGCACACGGCGGCGGTTCGTTTCCTTACACTTTGGGCAGAATCGAACACGGTTTTGAAGCGCATCCCGATTTAGTTGCGATTGATAATGACAAAAATCCGCGTGAATATCTCGGCAAATTCTGGCTCGACTCGCTCGTTCACGATAAATTGATGCTCGAATATTTGGTCAAACTCGTCGGCGCGGAAAAGATTGCGCTCGGCACGGATTATCCGTTTCCGCTCGGTGAAGAAATTGCCGGAAGTTTGATTGAATCAATGAATTTTGACGAAGAAACAAAAGCAAAACTACTACACGGTTCGGCTCTGAAATGGTTAAATTTAGAAAAGCAAAACTTTGAATAAATGAACGAAATCGAATATAAGACGAATGCGCCGATTGAAACCGGGCAAATAATCGAACTTTACAAACATTGTGGGCTGCCTCGCCCAATTCACGATGAAAAGCGAATTACGGAAATGTTTGCCAACTCGAATTTGGTAATTAGTGCTTGGTTTGATGGCGAACTTGTCGGCGTTTCACGCTCGCTGACGGATTTTGTCTGGTGTTGTTATTTGGCGGATTTAGCGGTCAGAAAAGATTTTCAAAAAGCCGGAGTCGGTAGAAAATTAGTTGAAATGACGCGGGAAAAAGTCAGCGAAAAATCAATGGTTTTGCTGCTTTCCGTTCCCGACGCGCTCGGTTATTATCCAAAAATCGGTATGGAAAAAGTCGAAAACGGTTTTATTTTTAATCGTGAATTTTGATTTTGCTGTTTTTAGATTTAATTTGTCATTTGAAATCGTATAAAATTTTGAAATGAAAGCAATTGTAAAAAGCAAAGCCGAAGAAGGTTTGTGGCTGGAAGACGTTCCCGAACCCGAAATCGGCATCAATGACGTTTTAATTAAAATCTTGAAAACCGGAATTTGCGGGACGGACGTTCATATTTGGAATTGGGACGCTTGGGCGCAAAGCACGATCAAAATTCCGACGATTCTCGGACACGAATTTGTCGGCGAAATTGTCGAAGTCGGCTCGAATGTCAACGATTTTAAAATCGGCGATATTGTCAGCGGCGAAGGTCATCTCGTCTGCGGGCGTTGTCGAAATTGTATGGCTGGACGGCGTTACAAATGTGCGAACACGAAAGGCATCGGTGTCAATACGGACGGCGGTTTTGCCGAATATATCGTGCTTCCGATGACAAATGTTTGGAAACACAACGACGATATAAATTTGGAAGTCGCGGCAATTTTCGATCCTTTCGGCAACGCGGTTCACACGGCTCTCGCG
>JAJAYR010000447.1 GCA_026786155.1 Pyrinomonadaceae bacterium | reverse complement strand
TTTGTAATCGAACTTCATTACAAAATCATACTGCCGCTCGCGTCCGGGCGTTCCGAAAGTGTAGCCCGCCGTGTTCAATCCGTCGCCCGCCGAAAAATTGTTCGGCAGAGGCGTTGACCGGATAACCGCCAGCAGCGTCGGGTCGAGTCCGGTCGCCGTCGGATTCCCCGTTCCCGTGCCGGTGGACGTATTGGCATTGACGTTGTAAGTGGCGATACAGCCGGTCGTCAAAGTCGCGCTGCACGGTTGCAGAAGCGGATTTCCGGCAGCGTCAACCGAAGCCGTTGCTGTTCCGGTCGGCGAATTCGCGCCGCCGACAACGTAGCGGTAAAGTCCGTTTCGCGCGGCTTGCGTATAAACCGTTCGCGTAATAAAAGCCGTGTCAACCGACCGGAGCAGTTGCAGATTGGTAAAAAAGAACAACTTGTTTTTATAAATCGGACCGCCGACGCTGCCGCCGAAAATATGCTGAACGAACTGGTCTTTCGGTCGTCCGTTCAAATTATTTTGATATTCGCTGGCGTTTAATTCGGGCGTTCGATAATACTCGAAGGCGTTTCCGAATAGACGGTTTCTGCCGGAGCGCGTGATGAACGTAACCTGTGCGCCGCTGCTGCGTCCGAGTTCCGCCGTGAAATTACTGGTAACGACCTGAAACTCTTCAATCGAATCGGGATTCGGGCGCAGCGGCGTAAAATTCGAGCCGCCCGCGCTCGATTCGTTGATGTCAATGCCGTCGAGCGTAAAATTAAAAGCGCGGTCGCGCGAGCCATTGACGTGAACGCCGCCGCCCGCGCTGTTGATGCCGCTGACCACGCCCGGCTGAAAGTTTAATAAATCGAGCGGATTGCGCCCGCGGGCGCCGACAATCGGCAAACTTTCTAAAGTTTGCCGGTCAACGGTGCTGCCCAAATTTCCCGAAGAACTCGTCTGCACCTGTTCGACCGTGCCGATGACCGTGACGATTTCCGCCACACCGCCGACTTCCATCGAGATATTAACCGTCGCCGATTGGTTGATATTGACGAGATTTCCTTTAGAAAGAAATTTTTTGAAACCTGTCTTTTCGACCGCCACGCTGTAAGTTCCGATTTGAATCAAATCGAAAGTATAAGCTCCGCTTTCGCTCGTTTCAGTTGTTATCGAAATACTCGTGCCTTCGTCGGTTAAAGTTACGGTTGCGCCGCCGACCGCCGCGCCGGAAGCGTCCGTCACCGTTCCCGTAACGCGCGAAGTCGTTCCCTGTGCCAACGCATCGAGGGATAATGCGGACAATATAAAAATCGCCGCAAAAGCAATTAAAATCGGTTTAAAACTCATGATTCTTCTCCTTTTGAAGTTTAATTTTGGATAATAAAACCTTATGTAAATTTTCTGATAATCAAGGAATGCTTATGTAAAGTAACATAGTTTATAAAAAAAATTAAGAGAGATTTAACATTTTTTCATTCGCTTAAAATAAAAAAGGCGGCATTTTCGATTTATGAAACGCCGCCTTTTTCTATTTTGTAATGTTCGACCCTATTTTTGATATTGCACGACCGCGCCTTTCGCGCCGACCGCCCAGCCGTATTTTTTCATCATAAACAATCCGTAAAGATGTTCTTTCGTCGCGCTTTCCTGTTTGAGCCACGTTTTACCTTTGTCCGACGAGCGCAAAATCGTGCCGCCGTAGCCGACAATCCAGCCGTTTTTGTCGTCGGCGAAATCTACGCGCAGAAAGGTATTCGGAAAACTGGTTTTGACGGCTTCCCAACTTTCGCCGCCGTTTTCGGTTCGCAGAATCGTGCCTTTGCCGCCGACCGCGTAGCCTTCCGACGCATCGCGGAAATCTACGTTGAAAAGCGTGTTCGCCGTTCCCGAATCTTGTTTGCGCCAATTTATGCCGCCGTCTTCGGTCGCCAAAATCAAGCCTTTGTCGCCGACAATCCAGCCGCGCGAACTGCTGACGAAATCCAGATGAAACAATTCGAGTTTCGACGGCACGATGATTCGCGCCCAGGTTTCGCCGCCGTCGTCGGTTCGCATCACGAGCGAATCAACTATTTCGTCGTCTTTATTTATCAATGAGCCGACTATCAAACCGCGTTTTTTATCGGCGAAGCGAACACTCAAAAATTCCGGTGTCGCGTTGCGGAAATTTTTCGGGTCGTAGATTTTTATTTCGCGCCACGAACGTCCGGCATCGTCGGTCAGAAACATCTTTTTGCCCGCCACGACGTAGCCGTTGTTTTCGTTGCGAAAATAAATTTCGTTGATGTCTTCTTCCGTATAAATAAACTGCTTCGTCCAGGTTCTGCCGCCGTTCCTCGTCTGGGCGAAATAACCTTTGTCGCCCGCGATAAAACCGCGTTCGGCGGACGTAAAATAAACCGCCACCAAATCGCTCGAACTGCCGCTTTTGAGCGGATTCCAACCGGCTTGCGCGTGAACTGTCTGCATCGCCGAAAACGTAAAAATACTGAATAAAACGGCTTTTAGAACAACCGGCAAAATTGCTTTTCTCATAAACTTTTAAAAATTAAAAAGGTGACTTAATGACGAATAAGATACAACTTATCGCCGCAAAAGTCACCTTTTAGCTTGAAATAAGTGGAAGGTATTTCAAAAAATCGTTTCTTAGTTCAGAGTCCAAACTTCAGTTTGATTCCGCCGCGCTTCGCCGGCGGAAAAGCACGCTGAAGCGTGAACTCTGAACTTTAGCACGTTATTTTTGAGATGCCTGTTATTTAATTATTCGATAAACATTGCCTTTCCAAACGACGACGACCTGCTCGCCGAGCGCGAAAAATTGTGCCAATTCCCTTTCCTTATTGAGCAAAGCGTAGAATTCTTCGCTGCCGAATTTTATGCTTTGTTCCGGCAATTTCGCGTCCGACTTGAATTCTGCGTCCTGCCACACGCCGTTTTGATTGTAGAAATTCTTCGTGCCGACAAACTGATTATTGACGGTATTCGCCACATAAACATTTTTGCTCGACGGCGCAAGCGACGCATTCGACTGTTGCGTATTTTGCTGTTTGCTCAACTTAACGGCATCTTCGCCCCGGTCTGCTTTCATTTTCGCCGCTTCTCTGCTGTCCATTTGGAACGCACCCGACGCTCGGCGTTCAACCGTTTGAAAACTGCCGTCGGTCGCTAGAAAAGATGTGTAAGGCGTAACGATTCCGTAGCGAGTTCCGAGTTCCGAAACTTCGTCGCGCAGTTCTTTAGTTTCGCCGTTCGCGCGAATTTGCTCCAAAATCCAACCGACGCGGCGCGTTGCCCAAAGTCTTGGCAGAAAATTATTTTCTTCAGCGCGTCGCGGGAAATCTAAGTTTTGATAATTGAAAGTTCGATTTTCCGTTCCCGATTTTCCGGTTAAACGAAGCGTGATATTTTGCAAATCGCGGTCGTTTTTGTAACGCCCGATTAAAGTTATCTGCGCTCCTTTGAATAAATCAGTGATTTTTCGCGGATAAACGAAATCGGTTTCGACATTTCCAAAATCAATCTGCAAATCCGCCAAAACCGGCGCACTGACTTTCGTAAAAAAATTTGACACTTTAATTTCCAAATCTTCCTTCGGCTCGACGTAATCAGCCGCGCCGGAATTTTCCGCCGCGAGTTTGTCCAGAAGAGTCGTGTTGACATCATAGCCGACACCAAAAGTAAAAAGTCTGACATCGTGCGCTTTGGCTTTGTTGACGTTAGCGACAATTTTCTCGACGTTCGATTCGCCGACGGTCGGCAATCCGTCGGTCATAAAAACCAACATTTTCGGACGCGGCGAAGCGTTGAATTGTTTGAGCGCGGCGATGAGCGAATCGTTAATGTTCGTGCCGCCGGTCGGCGTTAATTTATTGACGAAATCTTCGCCGCGCTTTTTGCCCGAACCGTTCGCGCCAATCAGATTGTTTTCCATCAAATGTTCTTCGCCCGCGAAATTGATGACGTTAAATCTATCGCCTTCGCGCAGACTTCGGATGCCGAATAAAAGCGCGGCGCGAGCCTTTTCCATTTTGCCTTCTTCCGCCATCGAACCGCTCGTGTCGAGAACGAAAACGATGTCTTTGTTGACCAATTCCCTTTCCGATAAATCGTCTTTCGGCGAAAGCTGCAACAGAAAATAACCGTCCTTTCCGGCTTCGCGGTAAGTTAAAAGCGACAATCCGAAATCGTTATTCGACAAGCCGTAAAAAAGCTGAAAATCGTTGTCGTTGCCCTTCGTTTCAAATGAAACGCTCGCCGCCGTTTCGCCTTTACGTTTGACATCAAGCTGATGCGACGGCGAATAAATGTTTCGCAACGCTTCCTTGCCGACGATTTCGATTTTGCCGGAAACCGTGCCGATTTGCTGCGCGGGCAGATTTCTGTTTGAATTTTCGGTTGCCGAACGCGACCACAGATTTCTGCCCATACCGAGCGGATAACGATAAGCGACCGTGCCGGATTCGGCTTTCAAAATTTGCGTGTAAGTGAGTTCGAGTTTTTTGTCGGAGTTCGGCGGAATCGGAAAAATCGAAGCCTGAAACAAATCTTTTCCGGCATATTCCAGAAGTCCCGGGTCTTTTTGGCGGCGCACGATTTCGTCGTAAATCCGTCTGGCTTCTTCCCGGCTGCGAACTTCGCCGACGAGTTTTTTGCCGTTTTCCCAAATCGCAAACTCGACAATCGAAGCCGTTTCGGGAATTGGGAAAAAATACGTTCCTTCCAATGTATAAGGCGTATCGTTGCGGAAAACCTGCTCGACGTGCGTCGTGGCGACTTGCCCGTTTATCTTCGTGTCGAGTTCGATTGATTTGACCGGCAAAGCGTTCGGCAGTGGAATCGGGCGCGGACGCGGAGTCGGGCGACACGGGCGAAAATCGCAGACAATCGGCACAATCACGCCTTGCGCGTGAACGGGAAAGTTAGCAAATAAACAAACAAAAGCCAGACCAAAAAAACTCGTCGCAATCTTCAATCTCATCATTTTTTCTCCTCTTTTTTAGCAGTTTAAGCGCGGATTTTTACAATCTCCGCTTGGTTTGATGCTTTGAGGAACGCGATAAGTTTCAAAGGCTTGCAATAAAATATCGAACAAAGATAAGTTAGAGGCGTTAAAGTTCCATCAGTGGACGGAAAACATTTCAAATTTTATGCTGAATTGGTTGTCAGTTGCTTTTACATCGGAATAGATGAGAGATGAAAGATGATAACTGATAGAT
>JAJAYR010000446.1 GCA_026786155.1 Pyrinomonadaceae bacterium | reverse complement strand
CTGCTACAATGTTGAAACATTGGAGGAAGTAAAATGTGTCGAAAATGTAATCGGAAGTTTTCAAGTCTAGTAATTGCGATTTTAACTTTCGCTTCCGGTATCGGAATTGTCATAATTTGGGAAAATTTCACTCGCACTAACGCTTCAATCGAAGTTAAATCAGACAAATTCTTAAAAGCGGAAACCCCTTTAGTTACGCAGCGGAAAAAATATATCTCGTGCGACGAATTTTCTCTTTGGAAAACATCCAAACCGAGAATAAAGAAACCTTATAAAAAATCGGTTCTCGGCGGAGTCTTAAACAGCAAAATTGTTTGTATGCCGTCGGTGAACTATCCGCGTCTGGCAAAAGCGGTCGGGATTAAAGGCAAAGCGAATGTCGAAGTTTGGATTGACGAAGATGGTGATGTGCGTTTTGCAAAAATGATTTCGGGCGATGAAATAGTAAAAGAAGCAGTCGTTGAAGCGGCTTTCCAAGCAAAAATGCCGCCTCTTTTACTCGGTGGCGAGCCGATTAAAATGAAAGGAATTTTGATCTTTGAATATGATTTCAGCGAATATAACAGTCCATTTATAAAATTGGTTTATTGGACGCAATGAGTTAGAAAACAAAATAAAATGTTCTGCAATCAGGATTTTGCCGCATACGCCGTTTGTCATTACTCAAGCCTCAAGCTAAATCCGTCTGACGATTAACAAGTTCATACCAGCATCTAACGCACCAACGATGTCGCTCTCTTTGTTCAATTGAAAGTTCGCTCGACACCGGCAACCGCGCAACCAGAAATTTTTGCTCGTCGGTCAATTCCTTCCATTCTTTTATTTTGGGAGAGCCGCACTGCGGACACATTTTTTCGTTAAAACCTTTCATCATCTTTTGCGTTTAAGCCTTTACGGTTTAATATCTTGTAAAGTTCTTCCCGAACCCGAAATTCGTAAATCTAAAGTATTGATGATGAAAATTAAATTTCTGTTGTTAGCCGTCTTCGCTTGTCTGGCATCGAGTCAATTTGCCTTTTCGCAAACCGAAGAAAAATTCGATTTCTACACGCGCGGCGAATACCGCGCTGAAGTGCCGCGCCCGCAAAGCATTCTGCGTTACGATGTCGGCGATTTTCACACGACTTACGCGCAGATGGAAAAGGTTATCGAAGCGATTGCCAAAGCCGCGCCCGACCGCGTAAAAATCTACGACATCGGCGAAACGAACGAACATCGAATGCAGCACGTCGTCGCCATTTCCGCGCCGGAAAATATCGCGCGGCTCGATGAAATCAAGGCGAACAACACAAAGTTGACCGATTCGCGGACGACGAATGCGAGTCAGGCGAATCAAATAATCCAGAATAATCCGATAATTTGCTGGTTGGCTTATACGATTCACGGCAACGAATCGGCTTCGTTCGAGACGATGATGCAGGTCGTTTATCAACTCGCCGCGTCGAATGAACCGGCGACTCTGGACGTTTTGAAAAACACCGTCACGCTGATTGTTACGGGCGCAAATCCCGACGGACACGAGCGTTTTGCGACGTGGTATAACTCGGTGGCGACCGGCGACGCGAATCGCGCCGCGCTCGAACACCGCGAACCGTGGAGCATCTACGGGCGTTTGAATCATTTTAGTTTCGATTTGAACCGCGATAACGTCGCCGGAACGCAGGTTGAAACGCGCAATATGCAGCGGGCGTTTTTTGAATGGAATCCGCAAGTGTCAGCCGATTTGCACGGTCAGCCGTCGCAGTATTTTTTCCCGCCCGATGCCTTGCCGATTAACCCGAATTTGCCGCAGCCGGTAACGAATAAATGGCTCGATGTTTTCGGCAGAGCCAATACCGCGCAGTTCGATTCGCGCCGCTGGGATTATTACATCCGCGATATTTTCGATTTATTTTATGTCGGTTATTGGGATTCGTTTCCGGCTCTGAACGGCGCGACGGCGATGACTTATGAAACCGACGGCGGCGGATTTAAAGGTTTAAATTGGACGCGCGACGACGGCACGATTGCGACGTTTCGCTCGGCAATCGCCAAACATTTCGTTACTTCGCTGACGACGCTGGAAACGGCGGCGAAAATTCGGGCGGCGCGGCTTCAGGATTTTTACGATTACCGCCGGACGGCGATGAGCGAACTGGCGGGCGAAAAGATGAAGCGCATCGTGATTGACCCGTCCAAAGACCGCGTGAAAACGGCGGAGTTAATCGAAAATCTGCGGCGAATGCGAATCGAAGTCGGCACGGCAAACGCTTCATTTTCGTCGAATTCGGCGCACAATTACGAGACGAAAAATTCTCCCGCGACGCGCCAAACATTTCCGAACGGCGTTTATGTTATCGAATTGAATCAGCCGCAAAAGCGTTTGATAAAAGCACTTTTAGAGCAGGACACGCCGCAGGATAAAGCGTTTATCGAAGATAATTTGGGCAGATTTAAGCGCAACGAACTGCGCGGCAAAAATCAGTCGAAGGAAGAATACGGATTTTACGACATCACGGCGTGGAGTCTGCCGCTGGCGTTCGGCGTGGACGCTTTCTGGACGGAAGACGCGGGCAACGCCAATGTTTCGCCCGTCACCGATGAATTTTTGGGAGGCGAAAAACGCGGCAGCGTTTCGGGACGCGCCCAAATCGCTTATATCATTCCGTATGAAACCGACAGCGCGGGCGCGTTGGCATTGCGATTATTAAAGGAAAACTTCCGCGTCGCCGTCGCCGCCAAACAGATGAACGCGGGCGGACGCAATTGGAAACGCGGCACTTTCGTCGTGCGCGTCTCGCGTAATCCCGAAACGATTCACGAGGCGATTTCGCGCTTATCAAAAGAACTCGGCGTCAATATCACGGCGGTCAATTCCGGTTATTCCGAAGAAGGCGACACGCCGGTCGGCGGCGAATCGGTTGTCTCATTAACCGCGCCGAAAATCGCGGTCGTTGCCGACGAAGGCGTTGACCAAACTTCCTACGGCTCGATTTGGTGGACGTTCGACCGCTACGGCGTGAATTTTACGTCGCTGACGATTGCCAATATCAGAAGCGGCGCGTTGAAAAATTACACGGTTTTGATTATGCCCGACGGCGCGGCAGGGCGATACTTTTCGGCTTTCGGCAGCAGCGGCGTAACGACGCTCAAAACATGGGTTTCCGGCGGCGGAACTTTGATAACGATTCGCGGCGCGTCGGTTTTCGCGGCGTTGAAAGATGTCAATTTAACTTCGTCGAGACTCGTCGGAACTGACGACGACGAAGAAAAAAGGAAAACCGAATCGGACGAAACTGATAAACGCAAGGAAATCGAAGGCGCACCGTCGCCGTCGCCGACCCCGAACGCGAGAAAAACGCCGCTGCCCGAACCGTCGCCGACACCGGATAATAAAACCGACAAACAGGATTGGCAGCCGTCGAATCTGCCGCCGATTGCGTCGCCTTCGGCAAATAAAGGGCAAGTTCCCGAAGCGATTCCGGGCGCGATTATGCGGGCTACGATTGACCGGACGAGTTATCTGACTTACGGTTTGGAAACGGAAAACCTGCCGGTTCTGTTGTCGAGCGGCTACTTTTTTCGCCCGTCCAAAGAAGGCACGAACGCCGTCGTCTTTGAATCGAAACCGAAACGCGATTTAACGATTTCCGGCTTTGTCTGGGCGGGCAACACCGAACGATTATTGAAAGGCACGGTTTATTTGATTGACGAACCGACCGGCGGCGGACACGTTATTTTATTCGCCGAAGACCCGTTTTTTCGCGGCATTTTCCGCTCGATGACGCGCCCGTTTTTCAATTCCATATTATTTAACGGGACTTTTTGATAAGATAAAAACTATGGGACAAATTACTATCGAAGTGCCGCAGAGAATCAAACGCAGCTATAAAGTTAGCGACAAAAGTTTTGTGCAGAAATTGTTAAAAGAGTTGGATGGTTCGGGCGATTCGGTCAAGGTTTCCGCCGAAGATATTCAAGACGTTAAGCAGGCGCGGAAGGCGCGAATCGAATATCAACGCACCGGAGAAAGTTCGACGATTGCCGAATTGCGTGAGGAGTTCAGCTTGTAAATGACTTATCGAGTCGAGATTGTCGGTGCGGCAAAAAGACAATTTAAGAAATTATCGAAAGAAAATCAACGCCGTGTTTTAGGCGAGATAGAAAAACCCGCCGACAATCCGCGACCGCGCGGCTGCAAACAGTTACAGGGCGAAGAAAATCTTTTTTGCCCGCGCGTCGGTGATTATCGTGTGATTTATGAAATCCGCGACCGCGTTTTATTAGTGTTAGTTTTGACCGTCGCGCATCGTCGGGAAGTCTATCTTTAAAAATTTATGTTCACAATTCGCGCCGGTTACAGCGACAAAATAGAAATAAAGACGAGCCTCGAAAACGTCATCAAATTTTTTTCCGACATCAGAAATTTTGTCGAGATGATGCCGAGCGTCGAAAGCATTCACACCGATAACAGCGGCTTTACGCAGTGGCGAATTCGCGTTGACGTGCCGCTGATCGGCGTGTTCAAAGAGAAATTTGCGGTTCAGTTAGCCGAGCAAACGCCGGAGCGCATCGAATGGATTCCGGCAGCGGGCGAGAAGCAGAATTTTCTGCGCTACAGCGCCGAATTTATGCCGCAGTCAGAGAATTCAACGGTCGTGCAGTTCTCGCAAAACGCCGAACTGCGCCGTAATTCGGCGCGTGAACTGCATCTGCTCGCGGGTTTGGCGGGCGAAGCGATTATCAGCGGCGAGATGAATAAGGGAATCGCGCAAATGGTCAAAAGTTTTGTCAGAAAAGCTAAAGAAAAATTGGAGAAATAATTATGAAAAAGATAAATTTAATCGCATTGCTCATTTTAATTTTCAGTCTCAACGCCGTCGCGCAGATAAGTTTTCCGCGCGAATCGCAGCGGCAGGAAATCATTCAGACCGTCGGCGATACGAAAATCGCCGTCGTTTATCATCGCCCGAACGTCAAGGACCGAAAAGTTTGGGAT
The DNA here is from genome assembly GCA_026786155.1 of Pyrinomonadaceae bacterium. Lineage (GTDB taxonomy): Bacteria > Acidobacteriota > Blastocatellia > Pyrinomonadales > Pyrinomonadaceae. The sequence goes on along the minus strand of JAJAYR010000446.1, from coordinate 2,384 downwards.
GGGCTGGAGAAATACGGCGCGGTGTGGCGCACCGGCGCGAACGAAAACACGACGTTCGAGACGAGCAACGACATAAAAATTAACGGGCAGACTTTGCCGAAAGGAAAATACGGCTTGCACACGATTCCGAACAAGGATGAATGGACGATTATTTTCAACAAGGTCAACAGCGAATGGGGCAGTTTCAACTACGACCAGAAACAGGACGCGCTCCGCGTCATGGTAAAACCGATGACGGCTAATTTACAGGAAACGATGGCGATCAACTTTGAAAACGTCAAAGCCAATACTTCCGATGTCGTCATTGCTTGGGAGCGTGTCAAAGTTCCCTTCACGATTGATGTTGGCGACATCAACGGGCGCGTGCTGACGGACATTCGCACACAGATGGGAAGCGTCAAAGCCGACGATTTCCGCACGCCCGCGCAAGCCGCCGGTTGGGTTTTAAATTCCAAAATGACGGCGAATTACGAAGAAGCGTTAAAATGGGTTGACGCTTCGATCAAGACGCGCGAAACATTCGGGAATCTTAATATAAAAGCGCGTCTGCTCGGCGGGTTAAACCGTCAAGCGGAAGCGATTGCGACCGCCGAAAAAGCGATTCAAGTCGGCAAAGCCGCGACCCCGGCGGCGAACACGACCGATTTGGAAAAAATGGTCGCCGAGTGGAAAACTTCCAAATAATTTTTGAAAAACGGTAATCGAATATCGCGCCGTCTTTGACTTTGATGAGCGAAGAGTCTCCGCAACGCCCCCATTCTTGGCGCGAAGTCTGTAACGGCGTGCGCTCTTCTTGGGCGGGCGCGACGTGGCGAATGACAACGAATGATTTGTCGAAGTTAGGACTCATAGTTCACAACCGTCTCTAGTGCTGCGTAACCGAAGTTTTTGAATTATCCGCTATTGTTCTGAGTTCACGCTTCAGCGTGTTTCCGCCAGCGAAGCGCGGCGGAACACAAAGGGCGTTCCGCGTTTGGACTCTGAACTTTTCAAAACACCTTTAAATTAAAAATCAGAACGAAAAAAGGCGGACTTTTCCAAAGAAGTCCGCCTTTTTACATTTCATCTTATATTCTCTAACATAAATGAATATGGACGAAATTGAAGATTTCTCTGAAAAACTGAGCGAAACCGAATTCGGCGACCCGCAAATGAACATTCCGCCGGAACTGCCGGTTTTGCCGCTGCGCGATATTGTCATTTATCCGTTTATGATTGTGCCGCTGTTTGTTTCGCGCGACCGTTCGATAAAGGCGATTGACGAAGCGTTGAGCCAGAATCGGATGGTTTTGCTCGTTTCGCAGAAGGATTTAGACAAGGAAGAACCGACGCAGGAAGATTTATACCGGGTCGGCACGGTCGCCGTTATTATGCGAATGTTAAAGCTGCCCGACGGCAGAATTCGCATTTTGATTCAAGGGCTTTCCCGCGCCCGCGTTGAATCGGTAACGACCGGCGGCGAATACGTCCGGGCGAATCTCGTCCCGATTCCCGAACCGATTGCGCCCGCCAATTCTCTGGAAGTCGAAGCGTTAGTTCGCAACGTCCGCGCTTTGATGGAACGCGCCGCGAATTTGGGCAAAAACATCTCGCCTGAAGTTTTGGCGATTATCGCTAATTTGGACGACTCCGGCAGATTGGCGGATTTGTCGGCTTCCAATCTGGAATTAAAAGTCGAAGACGCGCAGAGCGTTCTGGATATTTTCGATGCGACGCTGCGTTTGCGGCGCGTTAACGATTTGCTCAGTAAAGAAATTGACGTGCTGACCGTGCAGCAGGAAATCAACACGCAAGCCCGCGCCGATATTGACCGTTCGCAGCGTGAATACTTTTTGCGTCAGCAATTGAAAGCGATTCAGTCGGAACTCGGCGAAGGCAACGAACTTTTCGAGGAAATCGAACAATACCGCGACAAAATCTTGAAAGCGAAAATGCCGCAGCACGCCGAAGAAGAATCTTTGCGACAGCTAAAAAAGCTCGAACGAATGCACCCGGACACGGCGGAAACGGCGACTTTGCGGAATTGGCTCGACATTATGACCGATTTGCCGTGGTCGAAATCTTCCAAAGATAATCTGAATTTGAAGAAAGCCGAAAAGATTCTGGATGAAGACCATTACGGGTTGGAAAGAGTTAAGGAAAGAATCGTCGAAGCGTTGGCGGTTCGTAAATTGATGGAAAAACCGAAAGGTTCGATTCTTTGTCTCGTTGGACCGCCGGGCGTTGGGAAAACTTCTTTGGGGCGTTGGATTGGGCGGGGTTTGAATCGTAAATTCGTGCGTCTTTCTTTGGGCGGTTTGCACGACGAAGCGGAAATCCGAGGGCATCGCCGAACTTACGTCGGCGCGATGCCGGGCAGAATTATTCAGGCGATTCAGCAAGCG
>JAJAYR010000445.1 GCA_026786155.1 Pyrinomonadaceae bacterium | reverse complement strand
TTTGAACAAGCCGGTTTCGTAAAATTTCTATAACCGATTTTCAATCTTTTTACGGCGTGAGCCATTTCGTTTCAAGTTCGCCCGCTTCGTGCCAGGTGAAAAGCGAACGGCGATGCTCGCGCACGTTTATTTCTAAACAATCAATTTCTTTGATAGTCGAAGTTACGACGACGAAATTGGCGCGTCCGACTTCGGATTCTTCGCGTGTCGGTTCGCGGTTGATTAGGTCTTCGGGCAAGCCGGAAGTCGGTTTTCGGCTCGTTTGCGTCGGGGCTTCGCCGATGTAGCAGCGGCGCGAGAAAAGTTCGGTTGACTGCCATTGTTCTTCGGCGAGTTCGTCGCCTAAATGAACCGTCGCCAACCCTTTGATGCGAACCTGCAATTTTTCTTCGGGATGATAAAACAGCCAATAGACGTTCGGATTAGCTTTGATTTGATTGATTTTCGGTGAGCCTTTATGCGAGTGAAACGCCAAACACGGTGGTCTGCGCCAGAAGCGCCGCAAAACAACCATTCGCAAATCCGGCTGGTTATCGCAAATCGTCCCGAACACCGGCTGATGAAACGGATGCCGCCGCTGAAGCGTTCCCAAATCTAAATTTTTCCAGATATTCTTGAGAATCTCGCCGTGTGAAACCGGCTTTTCCCAAATGTTATTCTCCATTATAGACAGTAAAGAAAATTTACAGGGATGACCGGATAGACAATGATATTAAAATCTTTTTCCAAACAATCTAATCCTTGTCCATCCGGTTATCCCTGTAAATTTTCTTCGATTTTTTCTCGCTTAATTTTTCAACTTATCAATTATCGCATTGGCAAAGTCCGCCGTCTTCGCCGTGCCGCCCAAATCCTTGGTAATCGTCGTGCCGTCGGCGAAAACTTCGAGCATCGCTTTTTCCGTTCTTTCCGCCGCGTCGCGTTCGCCGATGTGTTTGAGCATCAGAATCGCCGCCATCAAAACAGCCGTCGGATTCGCTATGCCTTGTCCGGCGATGTCGGGCGCAGAGCCGTGAACGGCTTCAAAAACCGCGCCGATTTCGCCGATGTTCGCGCCCGGCGCGAGTCCGAGACCGCCGATTAAACCGGCGCACAAATCCGAAACGATGTCGCCGTAGAGGTTTTCCATCACCATCACGTCGAACTGCTGCGGATTCATCACTAATTGCATACAGCAGTTGTCAATAATTTTATCGTCCGCCGTAATTTCGGGAAAATCCTTTGCCGCATTATAAAAACATTCGAGAAAAAGCCCGTCGGAAAGTTTCATAATGTTGGCTTTATGAACCGCCGTGACCTTTTTGCGCCCTTCGCGTCTGGCAAATTCAAAAGCGTAGCGCGAAATTCGGGTCGAAGCCTTTTCCGTAATCACCTTGATACTCTCGACCACGCCCGGCACGACGATGTGTTCGAGTCCGGCGTATAAATCTTCGGTATTTTCGCGGACGATGACCAAATCGAGATGCGGATATTTGCAAGGGATATTCGGCAAAGCGCGAATCGGGCGGACGTTGGCGTAAAGGTCTAACACTTTTCGCAAACCGACGTTGACGGACGTAAAACCTTTGCCAATCGGCGTGGTCAAAGGACCTTTGAGCGCGACTTTGTTTCTCCTGATTGATTCGACCGCCGGTTCGGGCAGCGTCGTGCCGTATTTTTCCAACGCCTGGGCGCCGATAATCTGCGTCTCCCATTCAATATCAACGCCCGAAGCCTCGATGATTCTGACCGTCGCCGCGATGATTTCCGGTCCGATGCCGTCGCCCGGAATTAGCGTAATTGTGTGTTTGCTCATTTTTTAGTAGTTTCTCAAAGTTACAAGCCGATGTGATTTTCGATTTTCGTCAAGCGGTCGTCTATCTCCCGAAGTTCGCTTTTATTCTCAAGCGTCTCTCCTCTATCGTAGATAACTTGTTTTTCAAGCCGCTCGATTTTCGCGCCGACAGCTTTGATTTCCTGTTTGATTTCTTGTTTGATTTCCACACCAATCGCCAGCATCTGCTTTTCTAAAAGCGCGAAACGATTGTTCACCTGAGCGAATGATTCGATGACCCGCTCTTTGAAATCTGTAAATTCCGACTCCAAGTTATCAACTTTGGTTTCCAAACGGTCGAATCTTACTTCCAGATTATCAACTTTGGTTTCCAAACGGTCGAACCTTACTTCCAGGTTATCAACTTTGGTTTCCAAACGGTCGAATCTTACTTCCAGATTATCAACTTTCGTATCTAATTTATCTACTTTTAGTTTTATGTCAGATACGACGGTTAAAATTAGGTCTAATTTTTCATCACTCATAAAATCGTTTCCTTTGACTTTGGCGCGGATTTCTTTTCTTATTAAGAATTATCAGTTTAACTTAAAACCGATTGACGGTAAAAGACAAATGACGGAAGTTTTAATCATCGGCGGCGGCGTTATCGGGCTGGCAATCGCGCGGAAACTGCACAAAAAAGGCGTTCGGGAAATCACGATTTTAGAGCGCGGGCAAGCCGGCAATGAAGCGTCGTTCGCGGCGGCAGGAATGCTCGCGGCACAAGCCGAAACCGATAAAACGGACGACTTTTTTCATCTTTGTAATGATTCAAACCGACTTTACCCGAACTTTGCCGGAGAATTACTTGACGAAACCAGCGTTGACATCGAACTCGAACGCAGCGGAACGCTTTATCTGGCTTTCACCGAAAACGATGGTCAGGAAATTCGACAGCGGTTTGAATGGCAGAGAGCCGCCGGTTTGACGGTCGAGTATTTAAGCGCGGAAAACGTGCGAAAGGTCGAGCCGTTCGTTTCGCCCGACGTGCGCGAAGGTTTGTTTTTTCCGAACGATTGGCAGGTTGAAAATCGAAAGCTGCTGGCGGCTTTGCGGAAATACGCTGAAACGAATCAAATCAAAATCGTCGAAAACGCGGAGGTCGAACGACTTTTGATCGAAAAAGGAAAAATCGTCGGCGCGGCGATGGCTAATCAAACATTCGCGGCGGAAACAATTGTTTTGGCGGCGGGCGCGTGGACATCGCTCATCAAAGCGGAGAATTTTTCGATGCCGAAAGTGAAACCCGTGCGCGGTCAGATGATTGCGTTCCAAACCGCCAAACGACTTTTTCAGCGGGTAATTTACAGCCCGCGCGGTTATCTCGTGCCGCGTCTCG
>JAJAYR010000444.1 GCA_026786155.1 Pyrinomonadaceae bacterium | reverse complement strand
GCGCGGACAGATAATCGGGCAATTCCGAAACGGCGCAGCGGACGATCATCCCGAAACCGTTGCCGATTCTCACGTTTTCGATTCGTTCGGCTAAACCTTCGGGCAGATTTTCCGCGCCGATTAATTTCAAAAACGTCGTGTGAACGTGCGCGTTGGAAACGATGCGTTTCGCTTCGATACGCTCGCCATTTTCTAAAATGATGCCGCCGGTTTCGTTATTTTCGACTTCAATTTTCGCCACCGAAGCATTTAATAAAATTTCGCCATCGTGATGTTCCAGACATCGCGCCATCGCCTGCGTCAGTTCGCCGCTGCCGCCTTTCGGACGTTTGACTCCGCTTTTGTGCAGCATCGAGTGCCAGCCTAAGAAATCGCCGCTCGCCATCGCCGTCGGCGGCGGACCCGATTGCGCTGCGAGCCACGCCATCGCCGCGCGTAAGCCTTCGTGTTTGAAAGTTTGTTTGACCAACGCGCCGTAACTCGTCATCAGTTTGCGAGCCATATCGGCGGGATTTTTCGATTTCGTGCCGAAAATCAGATGCCGACCGAGATTCAGCATCGTCGGCGGTTTCAAAAACGCCTGAAACACGCCTTCATTTAATTTTTCCCATTCGATGACGAATTTTTTATAACGCTCCGCATCTTCGGGCGAGATTTTCGCAATTGAATCGCAGGTTTTATCAACGTCCTTCCAAAAATAAATCGCGCCCTTTCCGTCGGGTAGCGGCGCGAACGCGAACGGGTCGCAGTCAATGTATTCCAAGCCGAATTTCGCCAGTTCTAAATCCTGAATCACCGGTGTCAGGTGAATCATAATATGCGCCGACGATCCGACATCAATTTTGTAGCCTTCAATCAAATCATCCTGCGTGCAAACCGCGCCGCCGACGATGTGCCGCCGCTCCAAAACGACAACCTTCAAACCGGCTTTGGCAAGGTAGCAGGCGCACGTCAAACCATTGTGTCCGCCGCCGATTACGGCGACATCATAAGTGCTTTTCATCATAAATTTACTGAAAAATTTAACCGACATAGCGATTCGATTAATTTCCCGTCTGCTGGTGGATTATTATACAGCCTTTGAAAATTAAAGTATTTCGATGATAAATTCGCGTGTTCTTGCCTTTCGCGTGGTTTCATAATGCGTTTGCGATGAGTGGTTGGTGAGCGCGACAATAACCGCGCTTTAAAAGTCTTGAGTTTTCCGATTGAAGTTAGTAGAATCACGGAAAGACGTTTTTTGGCACCCGTTTCAGCTTTCTTTGAAAAGCGAAACTTGCTCATAAAATTAGCAGAATTTCAAGGGAGAATTTATGAATTTGACAGTCAACACAAGAGTTTCGCGTCGGGCAATTTTGTTTGTTTTTACAGTTTTCTGCTTTTTATCGGCGAGTTTCACTGAAACCTCGGCGCAGACGGAACAGGAGGTTTCCGACCATTCACAGTTTCTAGCACCGCTTTCGTTATCATTATCTGAAGATAATGCTTATTTATCGGTGGCGCACAATACGAATCTAAGCCCGCCGAATGCGCTGACGGTTGAAGCGTGGGTCAAGCCTTTCGGCGTGGACAATTCGCAAATCGTGGTTGACCGTTTGAATCAAGATATGAACGCCGGACGCGGCGGTTTCCAGCTTAGAATCCAAAACGGCAGCGTCGTTTTTATGATATGCCCGGATAATCTTCGCAGTCGCTGCGTCGCTGTTTATGGCAGAGCAGCGATTCAGCCGAATTCGTGGCAGCATATCGCCGCGACTTTTCAAAACGGAGAAGTGCGCGTTTATCTGAACGGGCGTTTGGAAGGACGGCGTTCAAAATTCGTGCGTTCAACCGGAAATGCCGTCGGCACGCTGACAATCGGCGCGGGAAACGGCGGAAACAGCCGTTTTCGCGGATTGCTCGACGAAATCCGCATTTCCAATCAGGCTGTCTATCAAGCGAATTTTGCGCCGCTGGCGCAACTCGAAGCGACAACTTCAACCGTCGGTTTGTGGCGTTTCGACAGCGGCTCGATCAGCGATTCATCTTCGCACAATCATCCGACGACGATGCTCGGCAACGCCAGTTTTTCTTCGGATGTGCCGTCTGTGCCGACTTTCGGTTTTCGGTACACGCCGACACCGAACGTCGGTCCGAGCAATTCGCTGGTTGATGTCGTGGCAATTTCTCCGAGTAATGTTTGGGCGGTCGGCTCGCACGGTCCGGCGGATCGGTGCTGTTTTCCGAAAGCTCCGGTTGCGCTGCGCTGGAACGGCACGAGTTGGACGAATGTTCCCGTTCCAACCGTGCCGGGCTTTAACAGTTTCATTTTAAAATCGGTTGACGGCAACAGTTCGAGCGACGTTTGGGCGATTGGCGAAGCCTTCAACTCCAACGGATTCAGCCAGAAATTTTTGCTGCGCTACGACGGAAATGCTTGGACTTTTGCCGCAGCGATCAGTCCGAACGCGGATTTTGATATTATCCGCTCGATTTCGGTTATCAACAATAACGATATTTGGATTGTCGGCTACCGCTCCGCCGGTGCTTCGTTGACGCTGCATTGGGACGGCACGAATATAATGACGGTTCCGAGTCCCGGTGGTCGTCTGATTGATGTTGACGCAATCAGTTCAAACGAAGTTTGGGCGGTCGGCGATTTTATGGCGATTCGCTGGAACGGCAGCGTCTGGCAAGTCATTCCGGGCGAGCCGACAAATTTCACATATCTGCGAAGCGTCGCCGCGATTGCCCCGAATAACATTTTCGCGGTCGGCAGAATTACGACCTGCGGACCGTTTTCCGGCTGTTCTTCGGGCGATTTGATGCTTCGTTACAACGGAACGAGTTGGGCGCAAGTGCCGATTGAAAATTTCAATCCGCAACTGACGACTTTGGAAGCGGTTTCAGCATCGGGACCCGACAGCGTTTGGGTTGTCGGCAACCAGAGCGGGAGTCTTGTTTTGCGTTTCGACGGTGCGATTTTTCGCCGCGTGGCAACCGAAAGAAGCCCGAACACCGGAGCGGATATTGTCTATGACAGTTTGCTGAGCGTTTCCGTCTTAAATCCGAATGAAGTCTGGACAGTCGGAAATACGAGCAGCGTTTTCTATTCGCCCAGCCGAGAAGTCGTCACCAACTTGGCTTTGAGAGGCTCGTTGGTTCCTTAAAGCGCAGCAACAGACCGGAAAAGTGGGGGTTTTTTAAAAGGGAAAAAAGGGTGTAAATAAAATGATTTTTTTTTTTTGTGT
>JAJAYR010000443.1 GCA_026786155.1 Pyrinomonadaceae bacterium | reverse complement strand
GACATAACGATATTCCGTCGCCAATGGTAGATGATGATTTTGATCTCGCCACAAATTCCGTCGGTAAATTTCACCGGGACGGCGACCCGTTTCACACGGATTTGCAGCGTTTTAAAGCGAGCGGCATTACCGGCGAATTTTTCTCGATCTACGTTTCGGGCGCGACGCTCCAATCGGGCGGCGCGATGCGGCGGGCGATGGATATGATTGATGCGACGAACCGCGAAGTCGAAAAACATCCGAATCAATTAACGTCCTGCACGACGGCGGCGCAAATCAGGCTGGCGAAAAAGCAAAATAAAGTTTGTGTTTTAATGGGCATCGAAGGCGGCTACGCGATTGAAAACTCTCTTTTCGCTCTCCGTAATTTTTACCGGCTCGGCATTCGTTATATGACTTTGACGCATAACGTATCGCACGATTGGGCGGACGCACACCGCGACGAACCGAAGAACAACGGACTATCGGATTTCGGCAAAGAAGTCGTCCGCGAGATGAATCGTCTGGGAATGCTCGTGGACATTTCGCACGTTTCGGTCAAAGTAATGAACGATGTTTTGGACACCTCGACCGCGCCGATCATCGCGTCGCATTCGAGCGCGAGAGGCGTCAACGACCACACGCGCAACGTCCCGGACGACATCTTAAAGCGCGTCGCCCAAAATGGCGGCGTAATAATGATTAACTTTTACCCGTCGTTTCTCGACGCACGAACCAACCGGGAACAAAACGAACGCGCCGCCCGATTAAAGCCGCAAATTGACGCTTTGAAGGAACAATACAAAGATAATCAGTCGGCTTACATTGAAGTCGAACGCCAACTGTTCGCCGCCAATCCGATTTACATTGCACCGTTCACGCGCATCGTTGACCACATTGACCACATTAAAAAAGTCGCTGGCATTGATTACGTCGGCATCGGTTCGGACTACGACGGCATTCCGTTTTTGCCCGCCGGGATGAACGGAATGGAAGATTTGCCGCTGGTAACTTACGAGATGTTAAAACGCGGCTACACCGAAACGGAAATCCGCAAAGTTCTGGGCGAAAATTTTCTTCGCGCCTTCACCAAAGCCGAAGAAGTCGCCAAAATAAACTCGCGTCAGGTTAGCGGTCAAGGCAGTTTGAAGCGAATCAAATAAATGCTTAACGGACGCAAAATCATCGTCGTAATGCCCGCTTATAACGCGGCGAAAACTTTGTCGAAAACGGTCGCCGAAATCCCGCGCGATGTCGTTGACGAAATTTTGCTGGTTGACGACGACAGCGCGGACGAAACTGTGCGCGTGGCGAACGAACTCGGCTTGAAGGTTTTTCGCCACGCGCAAAACTTCGGTTACGGGCGCAACCAGAAAACCTGTTACCGCGAAGCGTTAAAAAGCGGCGCGGATATTGTCGTGATGGTTCACCCGGATTATCAATACTCGCCGCACCTGATTGTGCCGATGGCGGGAATGGTCGCGTTCGGCGAATACGACGCGGTTTTAGGTTCGCGCATTTTAGGCAAAGGCGCACTAATCGGCGGAATGCCGGTTTATAAATATATCGCCAATCGCTTTCTCACATTGGCACAGAACATTTTAATCAGCCAGAAACTCTCGGAATATCACACCGGCTTTCGCGCCTTCAGCCGTGAAGTTCTGGAAAATCTGCCGCTCGAAGAAAACTCCGACGATTTCGTTTTCGACAACGAAATGATTGCCCAAGCCGTTTTCTTCGGCTATCGAATCGGCGAAATCAGTTGCCCGACGCGCTATTTTGAAGAAGCGTCTTCGATAAATTTTTCGCGTTCGGTGCGTTACGGTTTCGGCGTTTTGAATACTTCGCTCAAGTTTCGCCTGCACAAACTCGGCATTGCGCGTTCGAGAATTTTCCGCCAGCGCGGGCAGAAACTTCTGCCGGATTATTACAAGGAAATGGAACGCGCGGAAAAGAAATCGGTGTAGCAAACGACAGTGAGCAGTTTGCTTTAGCGGTTTATATTGATTGCCGCCGACGATAATTCCTTTCGTCCTAAAATCATTTGAAGAAAATCAATCAATGATGTATGTTAAAAACTCTTTCTCAATTTAACTTTCAGGAATAAAAATATGACCGATAATCAATTCAATCAACTTTTCGATTTAGTTACTAAATGCGTTAGCGGCGTTCAGAGGCTCGAAGAAGGACAGAAAGAAATAAAAAAAGATGTTGCCGAACTTAAGAGCGACGTTGCCGAACTTAAGAGCGACGTTGCCGAACTTAAGAGCGACGTTGCCGAACTTAAGAGCGACGTTGCCGAACTTAAGAGCGACGTTGCCGAACTTAAAGACGGTCAAAAAAGAATCGAAAAACAGATTCGCTTAAACAACGCCGCCGTCAACGAAATTGCGGGCGAACAATTTAGAATCAGAAGCATTATTGCCGAATTGGAGAAAGCCGAAGTTTAGACAAATCTTCAAAATAAGAAAGAGTTGTAAATCGTGAGATTTTACAATTCTCTTTCTTATTTTAAACAATAATTTCAGACGAATCGCTTAATTCAGATTCATCATTTCCTTAACGTATTTCGCGGGCGGCGAGCCGAACGAAAGCATCGCGTCGTGCATCTGTTTCATATCAATTTTGCCTTTGTTTTTCGCTTCGTAAGCCTTTCGCAAATCGTTGATTTCGACCGAGCCGACGTAATAGGTCGAAAGCTGAGTTGACGACATTTGAGCGCGTTTCCATTTCCCCGCCGCTTCGCCTTCTTCCTGAAAACCTTCGTTCATCATAAAATCAATCGCCTGTTTTTCGGTCATTCCGGCGGTATGAATTTTCTGGTCAATAATGGCGTTGATGATAACGCGCAGTTTCATTTTCAACTGCTGCATCTCGACTTCCGCGCCGCCGTAGCCTTTTTCCGCCATCAATTGTTCGGCATAAACCGCCCAGCCTTCGACGAATGAGCCGCTCGAAAAAAGAGCGCGAATCGGTGTCGGGGCTTTGAATTTATTCGAGTGCATTATTTGCAGATAATGTCCGGGCATTGCTTCGTGGACGGTCAAATTTTGCAACATATAATCGTTATATTCTTTATAAAACGATGTTTTACGCTCGGCTGTCCAATCGTTCGGAGTCGGCGAAATCGCGTAGAAAGTTTCGTTCTTTTTCTCGAACGGTCCGGCGGAATCAAAATAAGCGACCGACGTGCCGCGCGCAAATTCCGGCATCTCAATCACCTTCACGGGTTCGGTCGGAACGGTTACGAGATTGTTGGCGCGAACGAAATCAGTCGTTTCTTTTAAATCGCCGCTCGCCTGTTCGACAATCGTGTCATTTGTCGGACGTGATTCGGCGAGTTTGTCGAGAACGGCTTTGATAAGATTTTTTTTGCTAGGTATTTTTTTATCTTTTAATTCATCCATTGGATTGAATTTTCTGTAAAGTGGTTGTGCAACCTCAAACATTCTACCCTGTGTCGCTTCCAAATCCGCTTCCGCGCGTTTGAGCAAATCTTCCTTCGACATATCGGACGACAAGGCGAATTTTAACTTTTGCCGATATTTTGCGTCGCCCAAACGGAAATCGCCGTTCGAGCGCGGCAGCAAATCCGTCTCTAACCATTTGCCGTAATCTTCGAGCGCGGCGACGGCTTTGCTTTGCGCGGGCGCGAGTTCGGCTTTCATTCCGGCTTGGTCAGCGAACGTCTGCAAATCGCCCTTTATCAAACCGATCACGCCTTTGTTCTGTGCGATTGCCGTTTCCGTGAAAATGCGCGGCGGATTTTTCAAATTCGTTTTGGCGGCGGCGATGACGTTGGGAATTTGTTCGAGCCGTCCTTTCGCGCTGGTCAATCGCGTTTTGAGCGGCGCGAAGTCCCGCGAGATTAAATCGTTCAACGCGCTGCCGATGTTGTAAGTCATCGGATTCCATTCGTAGCCGCGCAGCACGTCTTTTTGGAAAATGCCGTATTCGAGATTTTCGCGCATAATCCGCGCGTCCACGTTGTTGACTTTGCTCAACTTGTCGAACGGAATTTTATTCAGTTCGTCCAAGTATTTTTGAGTGAAGGCGCGTTCCCGTTTCACGCCTTCGAGCGTGTAATCGTTCAAACGATTGTCGTATTGGTGTTCGCCCAGACTCGTCGCCCATTCGGGATTCATCTGCATCATTTCGCTGATAAATTTATTCGCCAACTTCTCGAACTGATTGTCAGCCGTATCCTTGCCCGAAAAAGCCGCGATGTTTTGAAATAAAAGCAAACCGATTGCCGCCAGAGTTAAAAATTTATTCGACATTTTATGTTACCTTTTAGAAATTTGATTTGGAGATTTCCGTTTATTATGACGGCAAACGGTTTTTAAGTCCAATCATTTGCGCGGCGGCAAACGGTCGGATAAGCTAGTGCTGTTTGACTTTAATTTTGATAATTAGAATTTTCTCTATCGTTCAGAGTCCAAACTTTAGTTTGTCTACTCCGCCGCGCTTCGCTGGCGGAAAGCACGCTCAAGCGTGGACTCTGAACGAAGGGCGAAACTCTAAAAACTTACGTTTCACAGCACTAGATAAATCACGTGGACGACTTCCAGAATGACGAAAACTCTCGACAATTCGATTGCGAAGCGAAACAGACTTTTTGTTTTCGCCGGACTCGCCGCGCTGTGTCTGATTATTTACGCGCAGACGTTCGGGTTCGACTTTATCAATCTCGACGACAACGAATACGTTTATGAAAATCCGTTCGTCTCCGGCGGCGTAAATCTCGTTAATTTCAAATGGGCGTTGACCGCCTTTCACTCGTCGAACTGGCATCCGCTGACGTGGCTTTCGCACCAACTCGACGCGAGTTTCTTCGGGCTGAACGCGGGCGGACATCACGCCGTTAATGTCGTTTTTCACATTATCAATTCGATTTTGCTGTTTGTCGTCGTCAATAAATTAACGAACGCTTTCTGGAAAAGCGCGTTCGTCGCCGCGCTGTTCGCCGTTCATCCGGCGCACGTCGAATCGGTCGCGTGGATTGCCGAACGCAAAGACGTGCTTTCGACTTTGTTCTGGTTATTGACGATATTTTTTTATATTCGCTGGACGAAAAATGTCGGCGACAAAAAGTTTTATTGGCTGTCAATCGTTCTGTTCGCGCTCGGTTTAGCCTCGAAGCCGATGCTCGTTACGATGCCTTTCACGTTGATTTTGCTTGATTATTGGGCGTTGGAAAGGTTTGAGAAGTGGAATTTACCAACACTTTTGCCGTTGATTAAAGAAAAGATTCCGTATTTTCTGCTGACGATAGTTTCCGCCGTCATCACGATTTTCGCGCAAAAATCCGGCGGCGCGATTCAAACAATCGAAACGATTTCCCTTTCCGACCGTTTATTTAACGCCGTTCTCGCCTACGCTAAATACGTCGTGATGTTTTTTTATCCGGCGAATTTGGGCGTTTGGTATCCGTTCGACAACAATTTCAACTACGCGCAGATTATAATTTCAATCGTCTTCCTGCTCGCCGCGACCGTCGTTTGTTTGTGGCAAATCAAAACGAGAAAATACCTTTTCGTCGGCTGGTTCTGGTTTCTCGGCACACTCGTTCCGGTCATCGGCATTTTGCAAGTCGGACGGCAATCGCTCGCCGACCGTTACACATACATCTCGTTTATCGGTTTGTCAATCGCTTTCGTCTGGCTGTTCGCCGAATTTTTCGAGCGTTTCAAGTTGGATAAAAAAGTCATCGCCGCCGTCTGTGCCGTCGTTTTGCTGGCGTTCACCGCCTTGGCTTTTCGCCAAACATCGTTCTGGCAGACGAGCGAAACGATTTACGTGAAAACGCTCGCCGTATCCGATAAAAATTATCTGGTCAAAAATAATCTCTGCAATTATCTGGAAAAAAAGAATCGTCTCGCAGAAGCGACCGCGCAATGTTCGGCGGCGATAGCGGACGACCCGAACAACGCGATTGCCTACAACACTTTCGGAACGGTGCAGTTGAAACAAAATAAACTCGCCGAAGCCAAAACAAATTTCGACAAAGCGGTTGCGCTCAATCCCGGATTCGTTTTAGCTCTCGCCAATCTCGCCGTCGTTCAAACCAATTCCGGCGACATTGAAGGCGCGAAGGAGAATTTGAATCGAGCGATTGCCGCCGATAAAGACAGGAAGTTTTTCGATGCGAATCGTCTGGTTGACGCTTATTCGAGCGTCGCCGTCGCCGCGATGAAACAGAAAAAATACGGACAAGCCGAAGATTTTTTCAAAAAGTCGCTCGAACTGACACCGAACAATCTCGATTTTCGGCGCAATCTGGCGTTGGCGATGCACTTACAGGGCAAATCCGCCGACGGCATTAAAATTTTAGAGGAAGCGATTCGCAGCAACCCGAACTTTCCCGAAATCTACAATACTTTGGGCTTAATTTACGCCGAACAAAATCGTCGGCAGGAAGCCGTTACGCAATTTCAAAAAGCATTGCAGATAAACCCGAATTTCGCACCGGCGCGGGCTAATCTGCAAAAGGCGATGCAGTAAAAACAAGAGAGATTTTAAAAAATATGGAACGAAGAGATTTTATAAAAGCGTCCGCGCTCGGCGGAATTGGAGTTTTAGGACATCAACTAACAAAAGCGAACGATTCGTTAAAATCCGCCGCGCCGGAACTCGAAGAAACGACCGTCGCGGAATTGCAAGCGGCGATGAAGTCCGGGAAAATGTCGGCGCGTGAAATCACGCAGAAATATCTCGACCGCATTAAGGAAATTGACGGCAAATTAAATTCCGTCATCGAAACAAACCCAGACGCGCTGAAAATCGCCGACGATTTGGATAAAGAAAGAAAATCGGGAAAACTGCGCGGCGCACTACACGGCATTCCCGTTTTGATAAAACACAACATTGACCCCCCCTATAAAATGAACACGACCGCCGGTTCGCTCGCTCTGCTCGACGCGCCGACACCACAGCGAGATGCGTTTATAGTGGAACAATTACGCAACGCAGGCGCGATAATTTTAGGCAAAACTAATTTGAGCGAATGGGCGAATTTTCGGTCGGAAAATTCTTCGAGCGGCTGGTCGGGGCGCGGCGGGCAAACACATAATCCATACATTTTAGACCGAAATCCGTGCGGTTCGAGTTCGGGAACGGGCGCGGCGATTGCGGCAAATCTGGCGGCAATCGGCATCGGCACGGAAACCGACGGCTCAATCGTCTGCCCGTCGTCAATCAACGGTTTGGTCGGCATCAAACCGACGCTCGGACTCGTCTCGCGTTCGGGAATCATTCCGATTGCCCATTCGCAGGACACCGCCGGACCGATGACGCGCACGGTTACGGACGCGGCGATTTTGCTCGGCGCGATAGTCGGCGCGGACAAAACGGATTCGGCAACTTCGCAGGCGACCAGAGGCGAACGAGACTACACGAAATTTCTCGATAAAGACGGCTTAAAAAATGTGCGAATCGGCGTGGCGCGGCAGTATTTCGGGCGCCACGAACGAGTTGATAAACTGCTCGAAGTTCAGTTGAATGTTTTAAAGAACGGCGGCGCGACGCTCGTTGACGTGCAGTTTCCCAATCTGCAAAAAGCCGGCGACCCGGAGTTTGAAGTTCTGCTTTATGAATTCAAAGCCGGCTTGAACAAATATCTGGCGAATCGCGGCGGAAAATATCGAACGCTGGCTGATTTAATCAAATTTAACGAAGATAACAAAGACAAAGAAATGCCTTATTTCGGACAGGAAATTTTTATCAAAGCTGAAGCGAAAGGCAATTTAGAAACCCGCGCTTACCGGCTCGCGCTGCTGCAAAGCAAAGTTTTGACGCAGGAGCAAGGCATTGATGCCGTGATGGACAAAGACCAACTCGACGCGGTTTTCGCGCCGTCAAATTCGCCGACCTGGTTGATTGATTTGGTAAGCGGCGACTGCGGCAGCGGTTACGTCGGCAGTTCGAGTTTGGCGGCGATTGCAGGTTATCCGAATATCACCGTTCCGGCTGGATTTTTAAGCGAATTGCCCATCGGCGTTTCGTTTTTCGGACGCGCTTTTTCCGAACCCGTTTTGATAAAAATCGCCTACGCTTTCGAGCAGGCGACCAAAGCGCGTCGAACGCCGAAGTTTTTGCCGACTTACTCATAAGAATTTTTAGCCGCGAATAACGCGAATTACACGAATTATTTTGTGATATTTTTATTCGTGTAGAAGCGGCGGCAGTTGAGATAAATCGAACGAGAGGTGCGGCATTTTCACTGAATAAACAGCGAATAGTTGATAGTGAAGAGCGAATAACGTCCCGAAGCGCAACTATTCACTATTAACTATCAACTATTCGCTGTTCGGCAAAGAAAACAACTCGCTGCCCGTCAGTCTATCTTTTGTTCTTTTGTTCAACTGCCGCCGCTTCTATCGTGTTTGTTCGCGGCTAAAATTCTTATTTAAAAACGCCTTCGCCCAAAAAGTTTTCGCGCAAGAATTTTATCGTCTCCTGCAAAGTTTCCTGCGGGTCGCGCGTCGTAAAATCTAACTCTTCTGCGGCTTTCGATGAATCGAAATACCAGAAATACTCGCCCATTTC
>JAJAYR010000442.1 GCA_026786155.1 Pyrinomonadaceae bacterium | reverse complement strand
TCATCATTTTGGTCAATTTTTCGATTGACGCGGCATCGTTATTCAAAAGCGTCGGCGCGATTTCCGCCAGCATCTTTTTGAAGTTGACGACGACGACCGCTTCCGGTTCATCGAGCAGCGCGACCAGCTCATCAGACGAACGCGCCGCATTGTTCATCGTTTGCGAATAAACGAAGGAATTTTGGACGAGCAAGAGCGTCAAACTCAAGCCGTAAGCGAATAGTTTTTGTTTCATATTTATTAGATTGGACAACTTGGAACAAACAAAAGGCAGACAATTTATAACATAAATCGTCCGCCTTTCACAATCGAAATCGAAGCCGGTTGAGATGAGTTTCGGGAATAACGCCGCGCTGTTACCGTTTATTCATTCTTCCATTTGAACGGGAAAAATTTGCCCGCCTGTTCCGAAGTTATTTTTTGTCCGAGAAGCTGGAGCGACGCGGCGAGAACCGGATCGCGCTGGGCAAAAAGGTCAGCGCCGGTCAAAAGCATTTCCATCTGCGGCGTTACGCCGATATGTTCCAGACTTTTTCCGTCAGACATCAGAACGTCGGCGTTGGTTAAATTCATTCCGTAGGGAACGATGGAATCGGCTCCCAGCTCCATCGAAACGCCGCGCGACTGCATCACTGCGCCAGCCGATTGGTCTCCGATAACTATTCCTCTTTGTTCGAGCTGCATAAACCGCGCGAAAATCTCCGATGCCGAACCGGAATTAGAATCAACCAGAACGATTAACCTGCCCTTGAAAATACTTTTTCCTTTGGACTTCGCCATTTGCGGCTTCATTGCCTTGCGACCTTTGAGGTCGGCAATCTTCGTATCTTTTTCCACAAAATAGCCCGCCAATTCTTCCAGCGTTACCACATAACCGCCGCCGTTGCCGCGCAAATCCAAAATCAAACTTTCCGACTGGCTCAGTTTTCCTCCCATAATACTGCCGATTGCGGTTGGGTCAATGATAAAACTCGGCATTTTCCAAATCGTCGTGCCGCCGACTTTGACGAAGCGATGTTCGACCCCTTCACCGTCGCTGAGTTCAAATTCACGAACCAAGTCCGCAAAATTCAATAAGGCTTTCAACGGCTTAACTTTGGCAGCGATATTTAGTCCACGCGGTTCTTTCTCATCCGGGCTTTTAACTTTGATATTTAAACCGGGGCGCGGACTAAGCACGTTGTAATAATAATTAATCTTCCACATTTCCTTGCGTGTCGGGCGAAAACCTTCGACCGATAAAATTTCGTCGCCGACTTTCAAGCCTTTGGTTTCCGCATCGCTTTTGGGTTTGACGGCGGTAACAAAACACTTATCGCCAATCATCTGCATTCGCCAGCCGTATTCAAACTTAGCCGCCCGCGACGGCGGATAAAAAACCGTATGCGAATCATTTAACTCGAGAACTGCTTGCGCGATGATGCCGAAGGCTTGTCCGAGCGACGCGGCTTTATCGAGTTTCTCTTCGGCAGCCTTAAAACGCGCGTCTAAATCTATACCGTGAAACGAAGGATCGTAGTAATTACTTTTAATTTCCTTCTTCACGTTGTTCAGCATATCTTTGGCACGTCCGCGGTCAATTCGGTCGAGCGTTTGAGCAAAGGAAACGGTCGTCGTAAAAAGAAGAAATCCGCAAATTGCCGTCAATTTGCGTAAGCCGCTGCGCCGAAAAAGTTCCGGTAGATTTTGATTGATTTTCATAATGCTTGTTTTCGTTTAATCTGAAATCTTTGAATCTCCCGACTTTTAAAAAGTTTCGCCTCGTGCAAACTGAGGGAAAATTACTACGCCGATTTTGCCGACGCTTCCATTTCCGGTTTCCATCGCAAAACGGGCTTTCGTGCGGCGGTCGCTTCGTCAAGCCGTCCGATGCGGGTCGAGTGCGGCGCGTCAATGACCAGTTGCGGGTTTTCCTGCGCTTCGATGTTGATGTCGCGCATCGCTTCGATAAATGCGTCCAAATCTTCTCTGCCGACGGATTCGGTCGGCTCCATCAGCATCGCGCCTTCGACGATTAAAGGGAAATAAATCGTCATCGGGTGAAAGCCGTAATCAATCAGACGTTTTGCAATATCCAAAGTGTGAACGCCTTTGCGCGATTGCTTTTTGTGCGAAAAAACGACTTCGTGCATCGGGTCGGCGGCGAACGGTTTATCGAAGTCTTCCGCCAGATGATGCGCCAAATAACGCGCGTTCAAAACGGCGGCTTCGGTCGCTTCCTTCAAACCTTCCGCGCCGTGCGTATAAATGTATGACAGAGCGCGAATCATCATTCCGAAATTGCCGTAAAACGCTTTGACGCGCCCGATTGATTGGGGACGATTGAAATTTAATTTATAAACGTCGCCGTCTTTTTCAACGCGCGGAGTCGGCAGAAACGGTTCTAAATCAGCCGAACAGCAGCACGGACCGCAGCCCGGACCGCCGCCGCCGTGCGGAGTCGAAAAGGTTTTGTGCAGATTAAGATGAATCACATCCACGCCGAAATCGCCCGGACGCGCCACGCCGACGAGCGCGTTCATATTCGCGCCGTCCATATAAACCAAGCCGCCCGCGTCGTGAATGTGAGCGCAGATTTCCACGATATTTTTCTCGAAGATGCCGACCGTATTCGGATTCGTCAGCATCAATCCGGCGATGCCGCCGTCGGCGCACAATTGTTTGAGATGCTCCATATCGGTCAAACCTTCATCGGTCGAGCGAACGGTTTTAACCGAAAATCCAGCCATCGCCGCCGATGCGGGATTCGTGCCGTGCGCCGAATCGGGAACGAGCATCACGCGCCGGTCTTTCGAGGCTTCGCCGTCGCGTTCGTCCAAAAACGCGCGAATCAACATCACACCCGTCATTTCGCCCTGCGCTCCGGCGGCAGGCTGCAAAGAAACGCCCGGCAGTCCGGTGATTTCCGCCAAATCTTCCTGTAAATTGTAAATCAATTCGAGTGCGCCCTGCGCTTCCTGTTCGGGCGCGAGCGGATGAAGTCCGGCAAATCCGGCGATTCGCGCCGTTTTTTCATTGAGCCGCGAATTGTATTTCATCGTGCAGCTTCCGAGCGGATATATTCCCAAATCAATCGAATAATTCCACGTCGAAATGCGCGTAAAATGCCGAATCACATCAACTTCGGAAACTTCCGGCACACCTTCGAGGTCGTCGGTGCGGCGCAGTTCCGCCGGTAAAATCTCGTCGAGATTCGTTTCTTCGACATCTAATTTCGGCAGACGATAACCGACTCGTCCGGTCTGCGAACGCTCGAAAATCAATCCTTCGTTTTGGGTCGGGTGTTGGGTAACTTTTTTAATGCTCATAATCTATTAAATTTCAGATGCTATTTTAT
>JAJAYR010000441.1 GCA_026786155.1 Pyrinomonadaceae bacterium | reverse complement strand
GTTCCGGCGTTTTTCATTCCGACGATGTGCTGAATCGCACCGGAAATTCCCAGCGCAATATAAACTTTCGGCGCGACGGTTTGACCGCTCGACCCGATTTGACGGTCAATCGGCAGCCATTCGGCATCGCAAATCGGACGCGAAGCCGCCAAATCCGCGCCGAGAATATCGGCTAATTCCTGCGCTTTTTCGATATTTTCCCGCGATTTAATACCGCGCCCGATGGCGACGATAATCGAAGATTTCGACAAATCAATCGAGGCTTTCGCTTCCTGAAACGGTTCTTCGGCTTCCATTCGGACATCGCCGACGCTGACCTCAATCGTTTCAATTGTCGCGCTGCCCTTTTCTGCGTTGTCGCCGCGAAACGCGCCCGATTGAAAGGTTACGAAATATGGTGCGTCGCCGTTTATCGTTACGTCCGCGTCGAGTTTTCCTAAAAAAATGCGGCGCGTTAAAGTCAATTTTCCGCCGTCGGCTTGATAGCGAATGCAGTCGCCGACGACTTCTTTACCTAATCTGGCGGCAACTTTCGGCGCGAAATCGCGCACCTGATAGCTGTGCGCCATCACGACGAACTGCGGATTTTCCTTTTTAATAATCGCTTCCCACGCATCGGCGTAAGCGTCCGGCGTGTAAATGCCGAGTTTGTCATTTTTAACGACGATGACTTTTTCGAGATTATACTGCGCGATGTCGTTCGCCAGCGAACAATCCTTATCGCACGGAATCACGGCGGAAACCTTCAATCCCAAATCCTTCCCGATGCTTTGCGCCGCCGCAATCGCTTCGAGCGAAACTTTATTCAAAACGCAATTTTTATGTTCGATAAATACTAAAATGCTGCTCATATTTTTATCCTTTGTGAAGCAAAAACAGTATGGCAGAGTTGATAAGTTTTGGTAAAAATGCTTGCCGCCTCAATCAACTCTGCCATTTATAAAATTGAAAAGTCGGCAAATCGTCAAATACATTCGTTTAACGATTTGCTGATTTCAAAACAATTTTAGTGAACCAAATACGCCGCCGCCGGCGTGTCGCCCGATTGCCCGAACGAACGCTGTCGCGGTGCGCTCAAAGTTCCGAAATTAAAGAACACGCCGGTGTTTCTGAAAACCCCGAAATCCGTCCGGCTGTCGCCGTCGTAATCGCCCGGTGTCGGCGTGTCGGTCGCCGTTGTTCCGTATTGCAATACCAGAGATTGGCTAGACGTGCTGGTATTTACGAACCACCTCAAAACGCCGCCGTCATCTCGAATGACCGCCAAATCGTTTCGATAATCGCCGTCAAAATCGCCGGTTACAAAGCGGTCGGTGAATAAACCGAAGTTGGTTACGCTGAATCCGGCGGTCGAGTTCTGCTGAAAGATTTGCGCGTTGCCGCCGTTGTTGCGGATAACCGAAAAATCGAATCTGCCGTCGCCGTCAAAATCGCCCGGATACGGTTTATCACCGGCTGCTCCGAAGGCAAAGCGGGTGATATTGCCGGAAGCGGTAGAAGTGCTGGCTCGATAGAAAAAGATGCCCGCGCTGCCGCCTGTTCCGGCGCGATAAACCGCCGGGTCAGCCCGACCGTCGCCGTCATAATCGCCGATGACGGTCGGGTCGTCGCCGGTTTGCCCGAATTGTTCGGCGCGGAAAGTGTTTGTGCCGCTTTGCAGAATATAGAAGAAAGCGAAAGTTCCCGCCCGCCAAACCGCAATATCAGTTCGACCGTCGCCGTTGTAATCTTCGGGAACATTAACATCGCCGGTGCTGCCGAATTGAACGCCCGAAGTTGTTCCGGTCGCATTATCATTGGTGAACCAGATTTTCGCACCCGACATATTTCTCGTCAGCGTGTAGTCGGTGCGATTGTCGCCGCCGAGGTCAATTTTGCGCGAATACGGCACGGTTCGCGCACCGGATTTTGTGCCGTCGAGTTTGAACGGGAAATCTTGCGGCAGGTCAATAGCAGCGGCTGGGTTTCCAGTATCGACCGCGTCTACCCAGGCACTGGTCGCCACGTTAAATTGACGGGCATTCATAATCGGCGTATAGCGCGTATCGACAATCGTCGTGTTCGGACAAAAATGAGCCGTTGCCGGATTGCTGTTGACGGTCGTCGCCCAATCAACCCAATAATCGCCGGTCGTCAAAGCCAGCGCGGGCGCAACGGTTAAAGTGTTTTGCCAGATACGGCGCGTTGTTCCCGGTGGCGAACCGGGCGACGGGGCAACTGTGTTAAAAATACGAAAACTATTGGTGTCGGTCGAAGAAGCCAGCCGATTGGTCGTCGTGTCTCCAAAGATAACGGTGCTTCCGGCATCGCCCGGTCTGCCTCTCCAGATTCGCAAAGTTGCGGCAGTGAACGGGGTTGTTGCCGTGCCGCCGGTCAAATAAGCAAAGGTCGGCACCGAATTTATCGTCCAGGTTTCTCCGACCGGAACGACAAAGTTATCGGCGGCGCGGAAGCCGCCTTGATTGCAGGTCAAGCCTGCCGAAGTATTAGCGTTAGTCAAATCACCCGCAAAATTCTGCACTTCGCTCCACTGCGCTCCGCTCGGAGCGGCAACGCCGCTTTTTGAGGTGGCACCGGTTTGAAACTGACCGTTGTCATAAATGATAGCGGCGGGCGCATCTGAATTGTCCTGTGCCGCCGCGTTGAAATTTCCCGTGACCGGTGCAAATACAATTTGCATTATCACCAAGGAATACAAAGAAAGAGTTGAAACTACACCTTTTGTAATTCTCCGAAAGTTCATTAATTTTCTCCTAAATTTTTTAAATTTCTCGCCTGACAAATCGGTTCTGCCGTTCGACATCGAACAATATCTGAAGAGAAGCCGCATTTGATTCACGCGAGTTGAAAAATGGAATCGTGTTTTCGCTTTTGTCGTGGCTGCTGTTAATGCCGCCAATTAGAATGTCTTTTAGTTAGATAAGTATAAAACATTTTTTCTTTTAGGGAAATACAAAACGGCGCGGAGAAGTAATGCCTCAGTAAAAAGTTTTGACTGGAGCGCAAGCATCCTGCTTGCAATGAGCGCGAAGCGCGAAAACTTCCGCTGCTATTGAAATTGGCGAATTCAGCATCGTTACGCCGCTCGTCAAGCGACGTTTGCCAGCAGGGAGGCTTGCGCTCCAGTCCGTTAGAACTTTTTACTGAGGCATTACGCGGGGAAGAAATTTCTTCCCCGCGCCACAAAAAAACATACCTTTTGAAATTCGGAAATTGCCGGTCAGTCTTTGTCTATCGAATTACCGGCTGATATACAAGCAACTGAGCGTGAAAATGCCAACCCGACTTAAATGACGCGAACCTCGTTTTTAAGTTTTTCGACTAACTCGACCGCGCCCGCTTTGACGTCGCCGCCGCCGAGCATCTGCGTCTGTTTGAGTTTTAACGGCAAATAAACTTTCTCGATTTTCTGCGCCGAAGCGAATGTTTCGACTGACGGCGTAACCTCTCTGATTTCCTTTTTCTTCGCCGCCATAATTCCCTTCAAACTCGCGTAGCGAATCTGCGAAATACCCGATTGAATCGTTAAAAGCGCGGGCATCTCATATTTGAACCATTGATACCAGCCGCTTTCGAGTTCGCGTTTCAAACGCAGCGAACCATTCAGATTTGAACGGTCAACTTCGATGACAATCGTCGCGTGCGGAATTCCCAGCAGTTCGGCTAAAATCACGCCCGTCTGCCCGTAACTCGCGTCGTCCGACTGCAAGCCGGTGAAAACAAGGTCGGCGTTTTCATCTCGAATTGCATCGGCGATGGCTTTAGCGATTTGATACGGCGAAAGTTTATTCACTTCGTCCGTTACGACGTGAATCGCGCGGTCTGCGCCGCGTGCCAGCGCGTCCTTCAAAACCGTTTTCGCCGACGGTGCGCCCAACGTGCAGACGACGACTTCGCCTTCGCCTTTCGCTTCTTTCATCCGCAACGCTTCTTCCAAAGCGTAGCCGTCCGATTCGTTCGTCTGGTGCGAAAGGCTCGATTCGTCAATCCATTTTTCATCGCCGCTGACGCGCAAAACCGCGTCTTTGTTGGCGACTTGTTTCATTAAAACGATAATTTTCATAGATATAGCTCTTTAACTCAGTGTTGAAATAATTGTAAAACTTTTTCGTCAAAAATTCTAATGAATGATTATTCATTCACTGTTACAAAACAGACGCGCCTGACCTCTTCACGTTCCGACCAGAAATTCAAAAATTTTTCGTAGTATCCGGGACGATTCGCCGTCTGTCCGGTAACAGTGCAGTGAACGGTAATGCGATGTTCGGCGATATTTCGCAGGATTCGTTCGTAAGTCGCCGATTGGCACCGCGCGTCGTATTCGGGCGGCAAGCCGTCAATTGAAACGACGATAGTGAGGTTTTCGATTTTATTCCACGCTTTCGGAATCTCGCGGACGGCACTCGTTACGAGCTGCACGGAAATTCCCATCGCGCTCAATTGCGGAAGTAAAATGTTGAGTTCGCGGAATCGGACGAGCGGTTCGCCGCCGACAATTGAAAGGTGAAGCGGGCGATGTTCTCTGACTAATTCGAGAACTTTATTAATCAAATCGTCGCCTTTGTAATCGCTGACCGAACGCAAATTCTGCCCGGTTTCCTGCAAATGCTCCGGTTCGTAAGCGTAGCAGCCCGGACAGCGCAGCGGACATTCGCGCGTAATTTCAATCGAAAGCGACGGCTGTCGCCCGGTTAAAATTCTTCCCCAAGCCTTGATAACATCAGACTTTTTCATTCCCTGATCTCTTGGCGTATTGCCAGTAAATGCTTTTAAGACTTTGCGAGACGATGCAAAATGCTGAAAGTTCGATAAAAACTATTCTTCGCCCGTCAAAACAGCCTGTAAAAACTTTTGTTCATTCGGGTCGAATAAGCGAAACGATTTGCCCGTATCAACGATTTCCAAATTCAGAAGCGGCGAAAAAGCCCGATTGTTCTCGATATTAACCGACAGCAAACGCCCGTTTTTTCGATGAAAACTCATCAGCGGCGACGGCAGATATTCGCGTTCCGGGTCAAACAGATAGTATTCCTCAACACCCAACCGCGCGTAATCGAGCCGCTTTCCGCCGAGGTCGTTTTCAAACGTGCTGTCTGAAGCGATTTCAAAAACAATCTGCGGAAACACGCCTTCTTCCCAAGTTTTAAATGTTCGGCGCAAATGATTTTCCACTCCGAAACAAACAAAAATATCCGGCGCGAGCCATTTTTTCGCGTTGCCTTCGTCGTAATAAACCATCATATTGGCAGCGACTACTATATTGTTTCGTGTGGAGAAATATGCCTCCAAAAAACCGTAGAGAAGAAAAATAAGTTTGTAATGAAATGCGGTTTCGCCCATTTCTTTTTCAGGTTCGGCAGGATAATAAACTTCTTGTTCGGCAATTGATTCGGGGTAAATCGTCGAAGTTTTTGTAATTTGAATGTCAGTCGTTTGAGTGTTCATAGTTACTCATTATAACGCTTAAAAATCAAACACGCATTCGTGCCGCCGAAACCGAAACTGTTGGAAAGCACATAATCAACTTCGGCGTGGCGCGGCTCGTTCGGAACGTAATCCAAATCGCAGTCCGGGTCGGGGTTTTCGTAGTTAATCGTCGGCAGCAGCAGATTTTCGTTCATAGACAAAATTGATAAAACCGCTTCGATGCCGCCCGCCGCGCCGAGCGCGTGTCCGGTCATTGATTTGGTTGAACTGACCGGCAATTGATAAGCGTATTCGCCGAAGACTTTTTTGATGGCGAGCGTTTCAAATTTGTCGTTATACGGTGTCGAAGTTCCGTGCGCGTTGATGTAGCCGATTTGTTCGGGCGTAATTCCCGCGTCTTTAATCGCCTTCTGCATCACGCTAATCGCGCCGCTGCCGGTTTCGTCCGGCATTGTAACGTGAAAAGCGTCGCCGCTCATTCCGTAACCGACGATTTCGGCATAAATTTTCGCGCCGCGAGCCTTGGCGAATTCCAATTCTTCAAGAATCAAAATTCCCGCGCCCTCGCCGATGACAAAGCCGTCGCGCTCGGCATCGAACGGGCGCGAAGCGTGTTGCGGGTCATCGTTGCGCGTCGAAAGCGCCCGCATCGAAGCGAATCCGGCAACCGACATCGGCGTAATCGCCGATTCCGCACCGCCGCAAATCATCGCGTCCGCGTCGCCGCGTTCGATAATCCGAAAACTGTCGCCGATGGCGTGGGCGCCCGCCGAACAAGCCGTCGCCGTCGCCGAATTCGGTCCCTTCGCGCCGTGCCTGATGGAAACATTGCCCGAAGCCAGATTGACGATTGCCGAAACGATAAAAAACGGCGAAACGCGGTCGGGTCCCGAAGCCAGCAGTTTTTCGTGTTCACGCTCGATTGCCCAAAAATCGCCGATGCCCGAACTGATGTAAGTTCCGACCATTTCGTCGTTCGTCGCGTCAATTTTCAGCCCGCTGTCTTTGACGGCTTCGTCGGAAGCGGCAATGGCAAAATGCGAGAACGCGCCCATTCGACGCGCTTCTTTTTTATCTAAAAAATTTAAAGGGTCAAAATCCTTGACTTCGCAGGCAAATCTGACCGAAAACTTTTCCGGGTCGAACTTTTTGATAATGTCCGCGCCGCTCACGCCTCTTTTGAGTGCGTCCCAAGTGGTCGGCACATCATTTCCGCAAGCCGTGACTAATCCGAGTCCGGTAACAACTACACGACGTTTCATAAAATTAGTAGAGAGTAAAGAGTGGAGAATAGAGAGTTAAAAGAATTCTATTTTCTCTTTACTCTGCACTCTCCACTCTCTACTAAAAATTAAGCTGCTTTATGTTGTTCGACGTAAGAATAAGCGTCGCGGACGCTTTGAATTTTTTCCGCGTCTTCGTCGGGAATTTCGATGTCGAATTCTTCTTCAAATCGCATCACGAGTTCGACCAAATCCAATGAATCCGCGCCTAAATCTTCGATAAACCGCGCATTCTCCGTAACTTCCGCTTCGTCAACGCCCAATTCGTCAACAATAATTTGTTTAATTTTATCCTGAATTTCTGACATATTTTCTCCTGTATCTTTTTATAGTCTAGACAGTTTAGGAAGTCTTGAGAGTCTGGGAAGTCTAGGAAGTCTTGAAAGTCTGGAGATTTTTTCCTCTTAGACTTCCTCGACTTCCTAGACTTCCCGACTTCCTAGACTTCCCAGACTCATTTTCAAACTTTCCGCGTTTTCGACGTTCAAACAACGAACATCACGATTTATCTGGCGAACCAGTCCCGATAAAATTTTTCCCGCGCCGACTTCGATGAATGTTTCGACCGTTTCGTTGATAAGATTTTCGACCGTCTGCGCCCACCGAACGGGTTTTGAAACCTGTTCGGTCAAAGCCGTTTTCACGCGCTCGCCTTTTGTATTTGCTTCGGCTGAAACATTTTCAATAATCGGAAAACGCAAATCTTTAAATTTTATTTCAGCTAAATCTTCAGCTAAACGCGCCTGCGCCGGAAACATTAAATCGCAATGAAACGGCGCGGAAACATTAAGTTTGATCGCCCGTTTCGCGCCGCGTTCCTTTAATAATTCAATGGCGCGGTCAACCGCTGCGGCGTTTCCCGCGATGACGATTTGCGATGGCGAATTGATATTCGCCGGACTGCAAATTTCGCCTTCGGCGGCTTCCGCGCAGGCGACTTCGACCGTTTCGAGCGGCAAACCCAAAATCGCCGCCATCGCTCCCGTTCCGACCGGAACGGCTGCCTGCATATAAGTTCCGCGCCGCCGAACTGTTTTTACCGCGTCCGAAAAACTCATCGCGTTTGCCGCAACCAAAGCCGAATACTCGCCTAAACTATGTCCGGCGACAAAATCGGGCTTCGGAAAATCTTCGCTTTCCATCGCCCGCAAAGCAGCAATTGAAACGGTCAAAATCGCGGGCTGCGTGTTCGCCGTCAAAGCCAAATCTTCCGCCGTGCCGCCGAAACACATTTCCGAAAGCGCAAATCCGAGCGCGTCGTCGGCTTCCTCAAAAACTTGTTTTGAGGCGGCAAAATTATCAAACAAATCTTTGCCCATTCCGACTGCTTGCGAACCTTGTCCGGGGAAAATGTATGCGAGTTTCGTCATTCGTCCTTCGTCCTTCGTCCTTTGTCATTTGTCCTTCGTTGATTTGAAACGACATACGTTCAATCAAATTTGCAAAGGACAAAGGACGAAGGACTAAAACCTAATTACAGTTCCGCCCCACGTTACGCCGCCGCCGAAAGCGGTCAGCAGCACCAAACTTCCCTCTTTAATTTTGCCCGATTGAAGACATTCGTCGAGCGCAATCGGAATCGAAGCCGACGAAGTGTTGCCGTGTTCGGCGATGTTTGAATAAACTTTTTCTTCCGGCACGCCGAGCCGCGAAGCGACGGCATCGGTGATTCTCTGATTCGCCTGATGCGGAATCACGAGGTCCACATCTTCGACGGAATAACCGGCTTTGTCGAGCATTTCCTTAGAAATTTCCGCCATCGAACGGACGGCGACTTTGAAAAGTTCGTTGCCTTTCATTTTAAAGAAATGGTCACGATTATCAATCGTTTCGTGCGTCGTGCCGAGTTTCGTGCCGCCGCCGGGAGCGTAAAGTGCTTCTTCGTAACGACCGTCGGAACGGATTTTCGTCGCTAAAATTCCTTTGCCTTCCGCCACCGGAGCCAGCACCGCCGCGCCCGCGCCGTCGCCGAAAATAACGCACGTTCCGCGGTCGGTGTAATCAACGTATTTCGTCAAAACTTCCGCGCCAATAACGAGAGCGTTTCTGATTTGTCCCGTCCGAATCATTGATTCAACCATCGTCAAACCATACAAAAAACCGGAACAAGCCGCAAAAATATCCATTCCCGCCGCGTTGGTCGCGCCGAGTTGAGCCTGAATCAACGCGCCGGTCGAAGGCATTATCTGGTCGGGCGTGGTCGTCGCGCAGACGATTAAATCAATATCTTCGGGCTGCAAACCGGCGCGTTCAATCGCCTGTTTCGCGGCTTTTGTTCCGAATTGCGAAGTGTATTCGCCTTCAGCGGCTTTGTGTCGCTGCTTGATTCCGGTGCGCGAAGTTATCCATTCATCGCTGGTTTCCACGATTTTTTCCAAATCGGCATTCGTCAAAATACCTTCCGGGAAAGCGTGTCCCATTCCGATGATGCCTGCGTTGTTTGCCATTTTGGATTTTGGATTTTGGATTTTGATTACCGGATTGAATTGTTTCAATCGCCAACTGCCAATCGAAAATCGAAAATTACTTTATTTGGATTCCTTCGCGTCTAAAATCTGGCGACCTTTGAACATCCCCGTATCCGGGTTGACGCGATGCGGTTTCATCGCTTCGCCCGTGTCTTTGTCCAGATAAAATTGCGGCACTT
Source organism: Pyrinomonadaceae bacterium (assembly GCA_026786155.1). Taxonomy (GTDB): domain Bacteria; phylum Acidobacteriota; class Blastocatellia; order Pyrinomonadales; family Pyrinomonadaceae. Next base: position 6,275 of record JAJAYR010000441.1, on the reverse strand, counting down.
TCAGGGCATCATGAGCGCGGCGTTGGCGTGTTCGTGAATGGGAATGTCTTCGTTTTGGATTTGGCATAATTAAAAAACCTCTATAAATAATTCGCCGCAAAAAGGCACAAAAATCTCAAATTTTTTTTTGTGTCGCTTGTGCCTTTTTGCGGCTATTTCAAATTTTTAAGAGCCGCCCATCTTGGGTCAATCTCTTTATTATTACAATTACAATCTATCAGATTTCGGTTCGCGCTGCATTGGTCGCACAAACCTCGACAGTCTTCTTTGCAAAAAATCTGTTCAGGGAGATTAAGTAAAATCTGTTCACGGACGAGTTCGGTCAAGTCAATTTTATCGCCTTCAAAAACCGCCGCGTCTAAATCATTTGCCTGCAATTCGGCTTCCTTCGCCGCCGTGTAATTTTCGGCGGTAATGAATTCCGTCCTAAAAGGAACGTGCAATTTTTGCTCGATTGGCTGCAAACAGCGCGTGCATTCGATTTCGATTTCGGCAAAAATTTCGCCGCTCACCGTAATCTGCACGATTCCTTTCGTCAGTTTTCCTTGAACTTTAACCGTGTTTTTTAACTTCGCTTCTTCGCCTTCCAAATCAATTGATTCGGGCAGAAACGAATAATCAAAATCCAAAACCGATTTTTCTAAACTGATTAAATCAACAATCATTGCCAACAGATTAAACTTTTCTTTCAAACAGCGCAAAATGCAAAGGATTTATTATAACTTCTGCGTTTCGAGTGTCAAACCGCGTCTCGTTCAAAGTTTATTTTCAGAACCGATTGCTTCGTCTAAATTACTAAAACCGTGCTCCTTTAATATCTTCTGCAAACCGCAATTTATTTCCCGCGCAAACGAAATTCCCTGATAAACGAAACCCGTATAAGCCTGAATCAAACACGCGCCCGCCGCGATTTTTTCAAACGCATCCGCCGCGTCGAAAATCCCGCCGACACCGATTACCGGCATTTTGCCTTTTGTGAAGCGATAAATTTTAGAAACGATTTCATTTGATTTTTCCCGCAAAGGCTTGCCGCTCAAACCGCCGATTTCATCAATTTTCGTTTTCAGATTTTCCCTCTTTATCGTCGTATTCGTCGCAATAATTCCCGCCAGATTGAATCGGCAAGCGATGTCAACAATCGCCTCGATTTCCGATTCATTTAAATCAGGCGCGATTTTAACGAGCAGCGGTTTCAAGTTCGGAGTTCCGCCTTCAGGCGTCAAATCTTCGGGCGAGAGCCGCCTGAAGGCGGAACTCAAAACTTTATTTCGTTTCTGCAATTCGCTTAAAAGGTCTTCCAAATTCTCCGCCTTTTGCAGTTCGCGCAGATTCGGCGTGTTCGGGCTGGAAACATTGACGGCGATGTAATCGGCAACCTCAAAAGCCGAATCGAAACTCGCCAGATAATTTTCAATCGCCGCCTCGTTCGGGACATCTTTATTTTTTCCGATGTTCACGCCCAAAACGCAGTTCGGCTGAATTTTCTTCAATCTTTCGACGACCTTTAAAGTTCCCTGATTATTAAATCCGAGCCGATTTATCAACGCTTTATCTTCCGGCAGACGAAAAAGACGCGGCTTTTCGTTGCCTTTTTGCGGATTGAATGTAACCGTTCCGACTTCGACGAAGCCGAAGCCGAGCGCGGCTAATTGATTAACGACCACGCCGTTTTTATCAAATCCGGCGGCGACACCGAGCGGATTGTTGAATCGTAATCCGAATCTTTCAATTTCGCCGAAAGATTCGACGGCGAACCGTTTGGCAGTAAAATCCTGCGCCACTTTTGAATTTAAACCGATTCTCAACGCCTCGATGCCGAATTCGTGCGCTGCCTCCGGTGCGACTTTGAATAAGAGCGGGCGAATTATTTTTGGATAAAAAGACATTTACGCGCCAAAATCCGCCGATTCGTAAAGTTCGGCGAGTGAAACCAGACATTCGATTGATTCAATCGGGCAGACGGCTTCCAATCCCGCGAAATCTTCCTTTATCCATTCGCCGTTCGCCTGTTTTTGAAAATGCTCGATGAGCGGTTTTTCCTGTGCGATTAAAAGGTAATCGGTCAAACTTTCGATGCCGTTAACATAGCGCAAAAATTTTTCGCCCCGGTCGTATTGTTCGGTCGAAGGCGAAAGAACTTCGACGATCACGGTCGAATTAACAATCACATCTTTCTTTTTGTCGTGAAATTTCGGCTCGCCGCACACCACCGCCAAATCGGGATAAGAATATAAACCCTTTTCGTTAGTAGCGATTTTCATATTCGGCGAAAACCCTCGACAACGCTTGCCGCGTAATTGCAACCCGATGATTGTATTCAGGTTAAAACAAATCGTGCTGTGATTCGGGCTTTCGCCCGCCATCGCATAAACGCTGCCGTCGAGAAATTCGTGTCGCTCCGGCTGAACGCGCTCGAATTCGAGATAATCTTCCACCGAAAACACCGGATAAGCTTTTGCAAGCGCCATATTCTTTCTCTCCTTGTTTCTAAAGGACGGTTTATTTTAATCGAAATCCCGAAAACCTGAAACCTGAAACTTGAAACTTGAAACAGAGCGGTGTTACGATTTCGGCAACACTATGACAGATGAATACGGATTAGTCGAGAAATCGAAAATTATGGACGGTGCGCGAATGAAACGCGCCGTGTCGCGTTTGGCATCGGAAATCGTCGAAGAAAATCACGGCGCGAAGGATTTATATATCGTCGGCATCCGGCGGCGCGGCGTTCCTTTGGCGGAACGACTGGTCGAAAAAATTGCCGAACTCGAAGGCGAAACACCGCTTTCCGGCATTATTGACATCACGCTTTACCGCGACGATTTATCAACCGTCGGCGCAAATCCGATTGTCAATCGCACGGAACTCGACGCGGACATCGAAGACAAAAAAATTATTCTCGTGGACGACGTTCTCTATACCGGCAGAACGATTCGCGCCGCGCTCGACCAACTGATGGATTTCGGCAGACCGCGCAAAGTCCAACTTGCCGTTTTGATTGACCGCGGTAAGGAACACCGCGAACTCCCGATTCAGGCGGATTACATCGGCAAAACCGTGCCGACCAAAAAAGCCGAAATTATCAAAGTGATGCTCAAAGAATATGACGATGAAGAAGCCGTCTGGATTTATGAAAAACCGTGAAATTTGAAATTGTCGGCGAAATTACTGATATTGAAACTATTGCGGCGGGAAATTCAATCAGAGTTTTGCCGTTGTTGAATAGAAAATACGGAAAAGGACGCTGGCGCAAGAAAAAGGGCATCGCAACTGTTAAACTAATTGACGAAACTTTTCGACTCGCGGAAATTCATTGGTATGAAGCGCACGGCATTGGCAAAAGAGACTTGAAAATCAAGTTTCCTTTTTTGGACTAAAGTTATGAAAGAACCGCAATTTGTAGTTTGTTTGAACAATGAAGGTTATTTGGCTTCGCTCGAAATCGGCAAACTTTACCAAATAATTCCCGACGAAGAAGCCGAAAAGCTGGGCGGTTTGCGCGTCATTGATGAAGACGGCGAAGATTATTTTTACGATGCGGAAATGTTCTGCCCGCTGCAAGTTCCGCCGATTGTCGCACAAAAGCTGATTTCAGCTACCAAGCAAGGTTAAACGCCTTGCTTTTTTTACAAACGAGTTTATGAACAAGCCGTTTCGCCGCCGCGACCTTTTGGGAATCCGCCATCTTTCCGCCGAAGAAATCATCGGAATCCTGAACACCGCCGAAAATTTCCGCGAGATAAATCAGCGTGAAATCAAAAAAGTTCCGACGCTGCGCGGCAAAACCGTCATCAATCTTTTTTTCGAGAATTCGACCCGCACGCGCACCTCTTTTGAACTCGCCGCCAAACGCCTGTCAGCCGATGCCGTCAATATTTCCGTTTCTTCGTCAAGCGTAGCAAAAGGCGAAACTTTGATTGATACGGCGATGAATCTCGATGCGATGTCGCCCGACTGCATCGTCGTCCGTCATTCGAGCGCGGGCGTTCCGCACCAACTCGCCAAAGTTTCCAAAGCGGCAATTATCAACGCGGGCGATGGCGCGAACGAACATCCGACGCAGGCTTTGCTCGACGCGATGACGATTCGTGAACGCAAAGGAAATATCGCCGGTTTGGAAGTGGCGATTATCGGCGATATTCTGCATTCAAGAGTGGCGCGTTCCAACATTCATCTGCTCACCAAACTCGGTGCCAAAGTCCGCGTCGCCGGACCGAAAACTTTAGTTCCCGACGATTTCGCGTTTCTCGTTGAAAAGAATCTCGAAGTTTGCCCGAACGTCGAAACGGCAATCGAAGGCGCAGATGTCGTGATGATTCTGCGAATCCAGAGCGAACGGCAGAATTCGGCGTTTTTCCCGACGCTGCGCGAGTATTCGATTCATTACGGCTTGACGAACGAACGCCTCGAATTAGCCAGAAAAGACGCGATTGTCCTGCATCCGGGACCGATGAATCGCGGCATCGAAATCGCGTCCGATGTCGCCGACAGTTCGCGTTCTTTAATTTTGGATCAAGTAAAATACGGTGTCGCCGTCCGAATGGCGGTTTTGTATCTGGCAACCGGAGGCGCGGCAAGTAATGAGTGAAACGATAACTTTATTTCGTCCGACAGGAAAAAATGAACTTGCATTGATTGAAGCGAGCGATTTTACGGCTTTCCCGCCGCGACTTCCCGAACAGCCGATTTTTTATCCGGTTTTGAACGAAGAATACGCGACGCAAATCGCCCGCGATTGGAACGCGAAATATAACGCGGATAAAGTCGGTTATGTGACGAAGTTCGCCGTTCGCAAAGATTTTCTCGACAATTACGAAACAAAAATTGTCGGCGGTGCAACGCACGAAGAATACTGGATTTTGGCGGAAGATTTAGAAGAATTCAATCGAAATATCATTGGGAAGATTGAGGTTATTGCAGAGTTTGCAGGTTAAATTATGATAAAATCGGAGACGTTATGAACGCAGTAATAACTTTGAATGAAGCCGAACAAGTGATTGCCAATCTGTCGGAAGCCGATAAAGCGCAACTGCTTCGATGGTTGAAAAAGGAAGTTAAAAACGGCTTTGCGGGAATCGAAAAAACCGAAAATGTAATGGGCGGCGCGGCTTGTGTCCGGCAGACGCGGGTTGCTGTCTGGATGCTCGAACAAGCGCGTCGGCAGGGCGTGCGCGAAGTTGATTTGCTTCGCAACTATCCGCAACTGACGGCAAACGACCTTGCCAACGCCTGGGATTATGTCAATTCTCATCAAATCGAAATTGAAGAAGCAATTTCCGCTAACGAAGCCGATGACTAATGCTCTTTTACGCCGATGAAAATTTTCCGCTTGATGTCGTAACCGAATTAAGAAATTTGGGAAACGATGTTTTGACGGCTTTGGAAGACAGTCGCGCCAATCAAAAAATTTCGGACGAAAAAGTTTTGGAACGCGCCACCGAACTTGAACGCGCTGTTTTAACAATCAATCGAATTGATTTCAAAAGGCTTCACCAAAAAAACAAAAATCACGCGGGAATTGTCATCTGCACCTTCGACGCGGATTTCATCGGACAAGCCGCCAGAATTGATTCGGCTTGCAAAGATTTACCTGAAATTAAAGGTCAATTAGTGCGCGTTTTTCGTCTCGCATAAAATTAAATAAATTTGAAAAAGAATAAATGAAACTCTTAATCGCCAACGGTCATTTGGTTGACCCTTTAGAAAATCAAAATAGCGGTAAGAATCTTCTTATCGAGAACGGAAAAGTCGTCGCGTGGCTTAATCAAAACGAATCTGCGCCCGAAGACGCGGAAGTTTTCGACGCGACCGGTTTGATCGTCGCGCCCGGTTTTATTGATTTGCACGTTCATCTGCGCGAGCCGGGACAGGAACATAAGGAAACGATTGCGTCGGGTTGCGCGGCGGCGGTCGCAGGCGGTTTTACGAGCGTTTGTCCGATGCCGAATACGTCGCCGATTAACGACAACGCGGCGATTACGCGCTATATGATTGAGCAGGCAGAACGCGCCGGACTTGCCAATGTTTTTCCCGTCGGCGCGATTACGAAAAGTTCGGACGGCGCGGAACTCGCGGAAATGGGCGAGATGAAAGCGGCGGGCGCGGTTGCCGTTTCCGACGACGGGCGACCTGTGCCGAATGCGGGAATGATGCGGCGGGCAATGGAATATGCTAAGGATTTCGATTTGCCGGTCGTTGACCATTGCGAAGACAAATCTTTATCGTCGGGCGGCGTGATGCACGAAGGAAAAATTTCTCTGCTGCTCGGTTTGAAG
>JAJAYR010000440.1 GCA_026786155.1 Pyrinomonadaceae bacterium | reverse complement strand
CGGCGGAAATTGATTCGCCGGAGCAGAGCGGGAAAATTGATTTTCTGACGTTTCACGATTTCCGCGTTAACGGTTTGGCGGTTGATGTCGAAGAATATCAGGAATCCTTCGAGTTCAAAAAAAATCAAACAATCGCGCTGCCGAAGCCGGTGAAAATCTTCGTCGGCGCGGGACAAACTCTGCGCGGCGCGTTGTCCGAATGGAGAAATTCAAAAGACGAGTGGACGGTTACGGGAAGGATTTTCGTCTTCGGACATTTCAAAAAAGCCGGTTTTAAGTTCAAGCGCGTCGTACCAATCGAGATAAACCTTAAAATCGAAAATCCGCTGCCGAAAATTTAATTTCCATTTAATAACGTCGTCGTCGTTCAAAGCGATTTTCTTCCTGCGCGAATTGTTCGATGGCGCGGTTGAATTTGCCGCTCTCGTCGAACAGCGGAAAAAGCTGCAAGTTCGGCGCGAGAAAAGCGGCACGAAGTTCGACCGGGCGCGTTCCGGCGCGGTTGATGATTTTAACTTTTGTGCCGCGCACTTCTTCAATCCAGAGCGCGAATTCTTCGGCGTTGCCAATCGTCGCCGACAACAGCAGCAACCGGATGCGCGGCGGCGATAAAATAATCGCTTCTTCCCAGACGTGTCCGCGATATTCATCCGCCAAATAATGCGCCTCGTCCAAAATGACGAAATCCGTGTTGACCTGTTCGCCTTGTCTGAGCGAATCGAAAAGCTGGTTGCGGTAGATTTCCGTCGTGCCGACAATCAGCGGCGCGTCGTGATTTTCCTTGCGGTCGCCAGTCAAAATCCCGACGTTTTCCGCGCCGAATTCCTGTGAAAATTCCGTATATTTTGAGTTAGTCAGAGCTTTTAACGGCGTGGTATACCAAGCGCGTTTTCCCTGTTCCAGCAATCTTCTGATTTCTTCCCGCGCAATCCACGTTTTGCCGCTGCCGGTCGGCGCGGTAACGAGAACGTCCTGCGTTTCGACGGCTTTTAACGCTTCGATTTGAAAATCGTCGGGGACAATCGGCTGCGGTTCGGGCGTTCCGATGCCGCCGAGCAATCTTTCCAGAGACTTGATTTGAACGGGCGAAACGGATTTAGCGGAACTTTCCGGCGCAAGTTCCCGTTTAAAATGGCGTTCCTTTTGATGATTGAAGCCGGAACTATTTTTCTTTCGAGTGAATTTTTTGTCTTTTAATGAACGCGCCATAAATGGCAATGTTAAAGGTTTCGCCCGCAGAAGTCTAATCTTTCAATCGGCGAGCGAAAATGATAAAATGCCAAAAGTTTCGCAACGGTTTCACACCGTTCGTCATCTATAAAGGACAGCGAACATTTTTGATAAAAGTATTTATAAATTTATACGACTAAAGCATTATGCAGTATCAGGAAAAAGAGCTATTTCAAAGCTACGAGATAAAAAACTGGAATTTTTCACCGCGACTTTATAAAATTTTCGGCGCGGCGGCAATCTTTAATTTGTTCTTCCTATTCGTCGTCGTGCAGGCAAACGTCTTCACGACGCGCGGCTGCGACAGCCCGCTGGTCGGAAGTTTTTGTCAGGTTCTCGACACGATTTATTTGGGAAGTGCTTTGCTCGACGCGAACGGCGATTTTGTCAGCAGGGATTATCAAAAAACCGAACTCGCCGATGCCGACATTACATTCGTTGACGTTTCGGGCGCCACGCCGCCGCTGACTTATCCCGAAGGTTATTTCGCGCTCGCTAATCCCGAAAGAGCGATGATGCCGATGCCGGAGATTAACGGCAATTTTCCGATGATGCCGCCGCCGAATATGAACGGCTTTCCGGGAATTCCGTCGAATCCGACGACGATTAACGGGAACGATTTTCTGTCCAAACCGCAGGTTACGCCGACTCCGAACAAGAACGTGATCGCGGGCAATCTCGACGATTCACCTTTTACAATCGAAGGCACGGCGGTCGGAGAGAATCCGATTCCCGCGCCGAATCCGACGTATCGCCCGCCGGTAAATCGTCGCCCGCCGTTCGGAAAAGTGAAAGGTAAAAATGCTGCGCTGAAACCGCCGATGCCGGAAATCGAAAAGACGGCGGAGAAAAAGCCGGACGAAAATCAGCCGCCGCTCAACACCGCTGCGGTCGCCGAGTTCAAGCCGAACAAAAAGCCTCTGGAAGATTTCGCCGCCGACATTGTGGCGAAACGCGCCGATAAAGATAAAAAACTGGATTTGACCAAATCATTTACGGTCAAAATGGTCGGCGAGTTGGACAAAGACGGCAAACTCGACGCGAAAAAATCGCGTTATATCAAACTCAAACCCGAAGAACAGGGCGATGAGGAAATGGTCAACGTCGCCAAAGCCGCTATCGAAGCTATCAACAACGGCGGACTGTTTTATTATCTGAAGCAATTGGGCGTTGATAAAGTAGAATTTACGTTGGTGCAGGACGACAAACAGATTTACGCCGTCATCAGTTCGAGCCAGAAAACCGAAGAAAGAGCCAAAACAATCTCCAGCGGTCTGACCGGCTTGCTGGCGATTGCTAAAATTCAGGTTAAGGAAGCCGAACTTAAAACCTTAATCGAATCAGCCAAAGTCGAGCCGTCGGGGAAAAATTTCGTCTTGAAATTCAAGATTGATAAACCCGTCGCGCAGGAAATGATTAACCGCAAATTGCAGGAAGCGGAAGCCAAGAAAAAGGCGGAAGAACAAAGCGGCAAACCGAATTCGACGGCGCAGACGGTTAATACGAATCAGCAAACGGCGAAGTGAACAAAGGAAACAAAAACAATTCGATAATTTTTCTCACGACGCTCTCGGTCTATCTCGGCTTGGTGCTGGTCGGCGGCGCGATGTCGCCCGTTTTGGCGCAAGCGGCTTTGGCTCGAAATTTTGATGTTCAAGATGAGGTCGAAGTTAAAGACGATTTAGATGACAAACCTGATGGAAATCCTAATTTCCAAGGCATTAACCTATCGAAAGTTTTAATTGATTTTTTAACCGACTTACAAAAATTAAAAACCGATGCACCAAACATCTATCAGCAAGAGAAACTCTTTTATGCAAGACGCAAACGAATTGTCTATGCTGACAACTCACTTGGATTAAAACCTTCCTCAGCGTTTGCAGAACCTTCCAAGTTAGATAATTCTTTCAGAAACTTTTTTAACTCACTCGACAATGAACAACTAAGAAAACTTGCAGACTTTCTACAAGAACCGTTAAATGAAGAGTTCTCGAAACATATTTCATTTGAGCTTTATTCTGCTTTAGATATAGACGCAAAATTATTAATTAACTTAAAGAAAAATTCTTCGGAAAGTGCTTCGCTTTTAACTGACCAACTCAATTTGGAGTTTCAGTTCAGAGCTAATAAGGCGAGACAAAAATTTGTCAGGCAAGTCTATGAAAACACCAAAGCAATTTCTGCAAACACTCAAGTAACTATCGTTACTCGTCTGCCGCGCGGCTCGCTTGATGAACTTCTCAAGCAAAACGCGAAGGCTGACAACCGATAGTTTCACCATCCAAAATCAACCTTCCGTTTTCCTTTTCCGCAAAAATCTGTTTTTATAAATGATTGCTGACAAACATCGGCAATTCCCGTTTTTGTTTCGGGCGGCGAAAGAATCGCCGCGTATATTTGAGGATAAGAAAATGGCTAATAAATTGGTAGATAGCTTTTTTAATAAGATTTTAGGCAGCAACACCGACCGTTATTTAAAGAAAATCGTGCCGGTCGTCGCGCAGATTAACGCGCTTGAACCGGAAGTTCAAAAACTTTCCGATGACGATTTGCGGGCGCGAACCGTGAAATTTAAAGAGCAGATTCAGAATGCGCTCGACGGCATTGAAGATAAAACGGAACGCCGCCAGCGCGAGCAGGAAGTTCTGCACGAGATTCTGCCCGAAGCGTTTGCGATCGTCCGCGAAGCGTCCGTCAGAGTGACGGAAATGCGGCATTTCGACGTGCAGCTAATCGGCGGACTCGTTCTGCATCAGGGGAAAATCGCCGAGATGCGAACGGGTGAAGGTAAAACGCTCGTTTCGACTCTGCCCGCGTATTTGAACGCGCTGACCGGGCGCGGCGTGAACGTCATTACGGTCAACGATTATCTTGCGCTGCGCGACGCGGAATGGATGGGTAAGATTCACGAATTTCTCGGCTTGACCGTCGGCTGTATCCAAAATGATATGGACGATTACGAGCGCAAAGAGGCTTACGCCTGCGATATAACTTACGGGACGAACAACGAATTCGGCTTTGATTATCTGCGCGATAATATGAAATTCGACCCGGAACAACTCGTTCAGCGCGACCATTATTTCGCGGTGATTGACGAAGTTGATTCGATTTTGATTGATGAGGCGCGAACGCCTTTGATTATTTCCGGCGCGTCGGATGAAGCGACCGATAAATACTACACCGCCAATCAAATCATCCCGAAATTCGAGCGCGGAAATAAGGACGAAGAAACGAAGATTACGACGGGCGATTATCTGCTCGACGAGAAAAATCATTCGTCGGTTTTGACCGAAGCCGGCGTGACGAAAGCCGAAAAACTGCTCGGCGTTTCCAATCTTTACGATCCGGCGAATATGGAACTTCTGCACTGCGTCGAACAGGCTTTGAAGGCGCACACGCTTTATAAAAATGACCATCAATACGTCGTGCAGGACGGCGAAGTGATTATCGTTGACGATTTTACCGGACGTTTGATGAACGGGCGGCGTTGGTCGGACGGACTGCATCAAGCCGTCGAAGCCAAAGAAGGCGTGAAAATCGAACGGGAGAATCAGACTTTAGCGACGATTACTTTGCAAAATTATTTCCGAATGTATGAAAAACTTTCGGGAATGACCGGAACTGCCGAAACCGAAGCCGAAGAACTCGGCACGACTTACGGCTTGGATGTGATTATCGTCCCGACGAATCGCCCGATGGTTCGCAAGGACAATTCCGATACGATTTACCGCACGCTGCCCGAAAAATGGAATGCCGTTACCGATGAAATCAAGCAAATGCACGAGCGCGGTCAGCCGGTTTTGGTCGGCACGGTGTCGGTCGAAAACTCGGAATTAGTCGCCGAAAGATTGAAAAAAATCGGCGTTCCGCACAATGTTTTGAACGCCAAATATCACGAACGCGAAGCCGAAATAGTCGCGCAAGCCGGACGCAAAGGCGCGGTGACGATTGCGACCAATATGGCGGGACGCGGAACGGATATTATTCTCGGCGGCAACCCGGAATTTCTCGCCAACGACTTTTTGAAAAAGCGCGAAATCAACCCGGACGAAGCCACGTCCGAACAATTCGAGGAAGAATTGGAAAAGGCGAAACGCATCGTTGACGCGGAACATAAAGAAGTCGTCGCGGCGGGCGGTTTGCAAATTCTCGCTACTGAACGTCACGAATCGCGCCGCATTGACAACCAGCTTCGCGGACGCGCCGGACGACAGGGCGACCCCGGAGCAACACGCTTTGCATTGTCTTTGGAAGACGATTTGATGCGGATTTTTGCGGGCGACAAGGTGCGTTCGATGATGGAATGGCTCGGAATGGAAGAAGGTGTTGCCATCGAATCGAAAACCGTCTCGAAGCAAATCGAACGCGCTCAAAAAGCCGTCGAAGCCCGAAACTTTGAAACCAGAAAGCACGTCTTGAAATACGACGACGTGATGAACAAACAGCGCGAAACGATTTACGGTCTGCGCCGCCAATTGATGATGTCGCCCGAACACCGCGAATATCTGTTGGGCGAAAAAGGCGTGGCGCGTGATTTGTTGGAAGATTTGACGCATCAGTATTTGAATCCGCAGGTCATGCCCGCCAATTGGGACGTTGACACTTACGCGGCGGAGATTCAAAGCACTTACGCCGTTGACCCGGCGGTTGATGCGAATGTTGATTTCAACCGAATGAACGCGCAGGAAATCGAAGACGCGATTTGGAAAAAGGCGACTGAAATTTACAATGAGAAAGAAAGAATCATCGGCGCGGAACAACTTCGGGCTTACGAGCGATATATAATGCTCAACATTATTGACTCGCAATGGAAAGACCATCTGCTTTCGATTGACCATCTCAAACAGGGCATCGGACTCGTCGGTTACGGGCAGAAAGACCCGCTCGTCGAATATAAAAAGCAGAGTTTCGATATGTTTCAGGACTTGCTCGACCGCGTTGACACGCAAACGACGAGAGCGTTATTTAATCTCGAAGTCGTCGTCAAGGGCGAACAGGAAGAAATGGAAAGATTAGAAAAATTGGAACGCCAACGCGCTCGCCGACAAGCCGCAGGAATGGCTTTCACCGGCGCGATGGAAGGCGCGACAATGGCGGGCGAAGAAGCCCGCAAATCAACGCCGTTCGTCCGCGAACAGCCGAAAGTCAAGGCAAACGACCCGTGTTACTGCGGTTCGGGCAAGAAATTCAAAAAATGCCACGGCGCGGGAATTTAATCGAAGCGCAGAAAGGCGAAGGTTTTTATGCTTTCGCCTTTTATACCGATTTGCCTTTGTATTGCGGAACTTTCAGAAAAGAAAAGTCCGAATTAACCTTTATTGACTTTAGAAATATGGTTATCGAATGGCTCAAAGACAATAGACCTTATGCGTAATAAAAAATAAGTTTTTGTTTGGAAATGGGCAAAGAATGGTCATTTATCAGAGTATGCTTAACTATAATTCTTTGCAAAACAATAAAACAGTCTTTTTGTCGGTGACAAGTGTGACGGTGTTTGAGTTTCAGGTGTTGTTAATGGCTTTTGCCCAAGCCATTGCGGAAACAGCCCATCGGACAGTCACAAATGAGGGGCGGTTTCGGAAAAAAGGTGGTGGACAGCTTGGGAAATTGCCGAGTCTTGAAGATAAGTTGTTATTTATCTTGAGTTACACCAAGAATTATCCGCTCTCGAACCTATCACGGGATACAGTTTGGATTGAGCCAACCAAACACTTGCCGACAAATTCACGCACT
>JAJAYR010000439.1 GCA_026786155.1 Pyrinomonadaceae bacterium | reverse complement strand
GTTTTTATCTTTCCAACAACAAAGGCAAGCAGAAAATTGATGCGAAGGCGGAAGGAAATATAGCAAAATTTGCGCCTCAAAGATTGCGCGAAGAGGCGGTTGCTTATCTGTCGAATTTGGTGGAAAATTATCCGCAAAGCCAATATAAAAACGATGCAGAGAAAACTTTAGAATCGCTCAAAGCGAAAAAATGAATCTCAATCAGGTTACGATTTATTCAGCCAAGCCGATGGAAACGGTGGAATTTTACCGCCGACTCGGTTTAAAAATAATCGTTGATTCGCTGCCGCGTTACGCGCGTTTGCTGTGTCCTGACGGCGACGCGACGCTTTCCGTTCACGTTTCGGAAGAAGTTCAGCCGAACTCAAACATCGTTTTGTATTTCGAGTGCGAAGATTTGGACGAGCGAGTTTTCGCGTTAAAATCCGGCGGAATCGAATTTGAATCCGACCCGATTGACCAAACTTGGCGGTGGCGCGAAGCGTATCTCAGAGACCCGAACGGCAATCGCATCTGTCTTTTCTACGCGGGCGAAAATCGCCAAAACCCGCCGTGGCGTGTAAAATCATAATCAAGTTTTATCAATAAATTCAAAATAACTTTTAACAAGGAAATTCATTAAAATATGTCTTTAACAGTTGTCGGTTCGGTCGCGTTTGACGCTTTGGAAACGCCTTTTGGCAAGCGCGATAAGATTTTGGGCGGCGCAGGAACGCATTTTTCGCTCTCCGCGAGTTTTTTCACAGATGTTCGCGCCGTCGGTGTCGTCGGCGGCGATTTCGGCGATGAAGAATGGGCGGTTTTTAAGCGTCATCACATCAATACGGACGACGTTGAAATCGTCAAAAACGGCAAAACTTTCTTTTGGAAAGGTCGTTACGATTACGATATGAATACGGCGCACACGCTCGACACGCAGTTGAATGTGTTTGAAACTTTTGACCCGAAATTGTCAGACGAATCGAAAAATTCGCGCATTTTATTTTTGGCGAACATTCTGCCGATGCTTCAAAAACAAGTCCGCGAACAATGCGAAAAAGCCGAATTCGTCGCAATGGACACGATGAATTTTTGGATTTCTTCGATGAAGGACGCGCTCATCGAAACCGTCAAAGTCGTTGACTGCATTATCATTAACGATGCCGAAGCGCGTCAGTTGACGGACGAGCCGAACATTCACAAAGCCGCGAAAACGATTCTTGATTTCGGTTTGAAAGCCGTCGTCATCAAACGCGGCGAGTACGGCGCGACGCTTTTTACGAAGAATTCGTATTTCGTCGTTCCGGCTTATCCGCTCGAATCGGTTTTCGACCCGACGGGCGCGGGCGACACTTTTGCGGGCGGATTTATGGGTTATTTGGCGAGTCAAAAAGAAATTACCGAAGACGCGATGCGCCGTGCGATGATTTACGGTTCGGTGATGGCTTCGTTTAACGTCGAAGAATTCGGCACGGAGCGCGTTGACCGTTTGACGCACGAAGAAATTAACGAGCGTTTTGCGGCTTTTAAGAAAATGACGCATTTCGACGATATTCCGTTTGAAAAGTCAGCTTTTGCTTAATTTATTTTTACCACAGAGGCACAGAGACACAGAGAGAAGGATTCAAATAGGATAGCCGGGAATTACCAGACGAGAATTTGCTGTCGGATTATTTTCCTTTCCGTTGAAAAACTCTGTGCCTCTGTGCCTCTGTGGTGAATTTTCCTTCGATAAGGTAAAATCTCGAAATTATGCTCGAAAACAAAGTCGGAATGATTTTCGGCGTCGCCAATCAGCGTTCAATCGCCTGGGCGTGCGCTCAGGCGTGCGCGGAAAAAGGCGCGAAACTCGCTTTTACCTATCAAGGCGACAGGTTAAAAGAGAATGTCGAAAAATTGACGCGCGATTTAGACGGCGCGATTGTCGTGCCGTGCGACGTAACGAATCAAACGGAAGTTGACGCGGCTTTTCAGGCGGTTGAAAAGGAATTCGGCAAACTCGATTTTCTGATTCATTCAATCGCGTTTGCGCCGAAAGAAGCTCTCGAAGGCGACTTTATGATGACTTCGCGCGAAGCGTTTCGGACGGCTTTGGAAATCAGCGCGTTTTCGCTGACTCAATTGTCGCTTGCCGCTGTGCCGCTGATGAAGGACGGCGGCAGCATTATCACGATGAGCTATTACGGCGCGGAAAAGGTCGTGCAGAATTACAACGTGATGGGCGTGGCAAAAGCCGCGCTCGAATCTTCAGTTCGTTATTTGGCGGAAGATTTGGGCAAACAAAATATTCGTGTTAATGCGATTAGCGCGGGACCGATCAATACTTTGTCGGCTCGCGGCGTGAAAAATATGGGCGCGATGCTTAAACACATCGCCGAGAAAGCACCGCTTAGAAGAAACGTCGAAGCCCGCGAAGTCGGCAACACCGCGCTTTTTCTCGTCAGCGATTTGTCGTCGGCAATCACCGGCGAAACGATTTATGTTGACTGCGGATTTAATATCATCGGCGTATAGTATTCAGAGGTCAGAGGTCGGAGGTCAGTATTATCATATTTCTGATCTCTGACCTCTGACCTCTGACCTCTGGAACTTGAATGTCAGAAAAGAAAATAAAC
>JAJAYR010000438.1 GCA_026786155.1 Pyrinomonadaceae bacterium | reverse complement strand
GGCTACATTGTTCCACAGGCTTCAAACCTTCTCATTACTGAAAACGCTTGCTGTGGTAGGATACCGTCAGTAGAATGACGGATGATGTCATAACTCGAAAGTTAAGCATCACAGCTATTTATGCGACTTTCGTGTCGCACATAATTCATTGAACGTGAGGCGAAACAGCTATTTTCCTATCGAGTTGTCCGTTTCCTTTCACGTTGTCCGCAGGCGGTTTCGCCCACGTTAATTCGGGCGTTATGCGAAACCAATGCGGCGGAGTATGTCGATAAAGCGCGGGTCGGAGCGAAGAGGATCGCAGACCGGGTTGGATTTGAGATAGATGAGTTCGCGTGAACGGTTTTTTAGCGCCCGATGCAGCCATTCAAAGGCGCGATTTTTATCGGTTAGCCCGATATGAATTAGCGCGATGTGATACGGGTCAACGTATTCGCTCTCTGAATGCTTTTTGAGTTCAGCCAGAATTTTCCTCGCTTCGCCGTTTTGCCCGACGACGGCGTAGGCGTAGCCGAGTTCCGGCGAACTCGCGGCTTCGCGCCGGGAAAAGCTCACCGCCTTTTTTGTTTCGGCGACGGCTTCATTAAATCGCTTTTCCTGCAAACGAACAAGACCGAGCGCGAAACGCGCGTGAGCGAAGTATGGGTCAAGTTCCAGAGTCTTTTGCAGTTGTTCGGCGGCTTCCGCATATCTTCGCGCATAGTAAAGGATATACCCAACGTCTGTATTGATGAGCAGCGAAAGCGGATCAACTTCGAGCGCGAGTTTGACCTCCGAAACGGCGGCGGCTTGACCGTCTGCCGCCAGATACAGCGCGTAAAGGTCGCGGGCGAGCGCGTTGCTCGGATTTAGTTCGATGGCTCGCCGCAGCGTTTTGCCGACCGTTTCCCAATCCCATTCGTAAAACAGTTTAATCGCGCCCGAAACTTCGTGCGCTTCGGAAAGCGTCGGGTCGAGCGACAGAGCCTTTTCAACTAATTGTTTGGCTTTGGCGAACGCCTCTGTCGGCGGCACGACGCCGAAAATTCCGAGAGTGCAGTAGGACGCGCCCGTCCACGAATAAGAAGGCGCGTGAGACGAATCGAGCGTTATCGCCCGCGAGCCGTATTCGATAGATTTTCGCCAGTTTTCCGGCGTCCATTTGTGCCAGTGGTAGCGGCATTTCAGAAAAAGCTGATGAACTTCCGTGTTGTCGGTGTAGCGTTTTGTCAGGCGCAGCCGCGCTTCGTTTGTCAATTTTAAGGACAGAGCCGCCGCCGTCTTTTCCGAGATGGAATCTTGCAGCGTGAAAATGTCCGTGAAATTTTCGTCGAATTTGCCCGCCCAGAGAGTCGTTCCGTCTTTGACGCGCAACAGGCGCACATTAACTCTCAGCCGGTTTTCATATCTTTGGATGCTTCCGTCAAGAACGGCGTCCACCTTTAATTCAAGCCCGGCAGCCAACGGGTCTTGCGAAGGATCGGAGTATTTGCGTATTGCGCCGGTCGGACGCACGATAATTTGACCGATGCCGCTCAATCCGGTAATCAAAGTGTCGGCAATGCCGATTTCGAGAAACTCGTCGCGCTCGTTCGCCATCAGCGGCTTAAACGGCAGCACGGCGAGCGATTTAATTTCCGCGCCGCGCCCGGTTTCCGTCGCATCGGCTCTTTCCGTTACCTGTTCCTTCACCTCTCCCACAAAGCGATAACCGCGCTTCGGCACGTTTTCGATAAAACGCGGCTCGCGCGGCGATTCGCCGAGTGCCTTTCGCAGTTCATAGACGTTCTGCGTCAAGTTAGCCTCTTCGACAAAAGTATCCGCCCAGAGCGTTTCCATTAATTCGTTTTTTTCCAGCACGCGCCCGCGATTTTCAATCAGCAGCAGAAGCGTGTCGAACGCCTTTGGCTTGAGCGCGACGGGGCGACCTTCGCGCAGAAGCAGATGATTCGCCGCGTCAAGACGAAAATCTCCGAATTCGTAGATATGTTCGCTTTTTGGCTTCACGTTTCGCGCTGAGATTCTGCTGATATTTTTTTGAACAATCGCTTAAGACTTCCCGGAACTATCGCGGGATAATTCTCTCGTGTCATCAACCGATATTTAAATTAAAAAGCGTCGCGTTCTATTTTATAACACGCCGCGCGCTCAAACAAAATAAGGAGAAAATTATGAAAAAACAAATTTCAACGCCCAAAGTGCTTAACAAATTTAATTCAAGCAGCGATTCATTCGCGCCGAATAAACGGCTCGCCGCTTTTGCGACAGGTTTAAAGTCAAAATTCCTCGCGTCTGAAATTACAACCGCGCTGGCGGCGTTTATTCTGTTGACAATCGTTTTGTCCGTTTCCGCGCAGGCGCAAGTCTTAACGCGGATACCGCAAGAAGACCCCGGACCGCCTTTCTACGCCCGCGTCGAAAGATCGAGCGTTCACACCGATATAGTTCCGCACACAGCCGAATGGGCGGCTGTCGTTTTCTACCGCTCGCCGTCGTGCGTTCCGCCGAATTTCAATTTGATGGATTTGTTCCACATTCCCGGAGCGTTTTCCTGCCAGCTTACGATTGACGGATTCGAGATTTGGAGAAACGGTCCGCCGCCGATTGATTTTACGCCGATGTTTGCGAGATTTAACGGCTTGGGCAGCGTTCCGGTCTGGTTTGTGTCGTGGTCGGAGCTTCGAGCGGCTGTCGCCGACGACGTTTTAACGCTGACCGAATTAGAAAAAATGAGATCGATGCGAAAGGGTAGGGCAACCTTCTTCCGCGAAGATTTGCACCCGACGGACGGCGCGACGATTCCCGAAATTATGATTGACGCTAGCGGCGTTTTAGACGACGGGCGGACGACTTTCCAACTTCACCATTTCGGCAAGAGCGGCACGTTACAAACGACGATTAAGTTCCAACGCTCAAGGTTTGGGGGAATTATTCGCTAAGAAAATGGTCGAAGAAATAAAAATTAAAGCGAAAAATTGTCAATACCTTATTCTGAATTTATGAGTTTGGAATAAGGTATTTTTTAGTTCGTAAAACTTACGCATTTTTTCACCGCATTATTAAACCACGCCTGTTGGGGACGAGCGCACAATCCTTGTTTTGGTTTTCGGCTTTTGATAGCAAAAATGGATTCCAAAACGGCAAAACTGAGTTTTGATAAGGCGTTTCGGTAAAAAGGCGCAAAGCAGGCGGGCATCAGCTTTGACCGCGAAACGCGGCGACACAGCAAAAGGGGCAGAGCAATTACACACCATGCAGTCTCCAGTTGTCCGGTAAAACCAACGCGCATAACAATTCAATGGATGTGAGGGCGAAACAGCGACTTTGTTATCACGTTGTCTTTTTACTTTTAGCGGGCTTGGTGGCGGTTTCGCCCCACGTCATCTCAATCGTTCGACGTTTTCTTTGTGGTAAAATAATCGAGTTGAGAATGCGAAACTTAAAAACTAAAATTCTTATTGCCGGAACAGCTTTTGCGCTTACTTTTGCATTTGGCGTTTCTGCTTGGAAGCGGCAACCTTTATCGCTTTGCACCGCAACTGAATATCGCTTGCATTATCAACCGCTCAAAGGCGACAACTACGTTAATTTGAAAGGTTATCTTTACGGCGGCAAATTTTTGTCATTTGGCGACACAAAGCTAAATGGTTGCGAAGGCAGCGCGGCGGAAGTCGTGCTGGCGGACGAGAGCAAACTTACCGCCGAAAGTCAAGAATTGATACGCGAACTCAATCGTCAAACATACATCAGCGAAGTGCGCGGTTCGGACGAGAAAAACAAATATACCAGAGCCGAAGTTGAACTTATCGGCACGCTTTCAGAAAGAGAACAGTATTGTTTTACTTCTCGTTACGTGATTACGGCGTTAGAAATAACACCAACAG
>JAJAYR010000437.1 GCA_026786155.1 Pyrinomonadaceae bacterium | reverse complement strand
GAGCGTGTCTCCGCCGCGCTTGGCTGGCGGCAACCCGCTCTCTGCGTGGACTCTGAACTTTTCAATACACATCGAAACTTTTGCTCACCGGCTCGAGTTTTTAGATTTTCTTAATCCGTTTCGGCATTTATTTTTCCTTCAATTTGCCGCCGACTAAAACAAACTTCACCTTTTTCTTCGCCGGATTTTCGCATAATCCCTGCGGTTCGTCTTTTGGACAAGTTTCGGTTGCGCCGATGATTTCTTTATTTTCCACTTTCAAAACATCGAAACTGCGAAAGAATTTGCCGCCGACGGTTTTATTCGCCGACATTTTATAAACACCTTTTTTGTTCAGGAAAACGGCGAGGCTTTGTCCCCACGAATTGCCGCCGCCGAAGCCTTCGAGCGTGTATTGCACGACCGCATCCGGCTTACCGTCGCCGTCCACGTCGCCATCCACGATTTTTCTGGCTTCCTTATATTCGACGGCATCTCCGCGCACTTTATTGATGTGCGCGGCAATCGCCTTTTGCAGATTTGCCTGCGCTTTGACTTCACTAGAAGCGAAAAGACCGAGCGTTCCGACGAAGCAGAAAACCGATAATTTGGTAAATGCTCTTTTCTTCAATTGCATAGTTTTATTCAGTAAAAATCAATCCAATCCCATATCTTGAACAAAACGCGAATCTTCATTGAAGTTTTCTCGTTTTATTCCGGTTTCATCTTCAAGGATTTGCCAAACTGTTATTGAAACATAATCTCTCGACCATTTTTGGCTAACTTTCGACTGGCTCATCAAGAAATCAATGACGTTTCGCGGAGTAATCATTGTCTCAGCGGCTTCGTCAGGAATTATTATTTCAAACTCCTCTTCGATTCGTATTATCATTTCAACTAAATCTAATCCCATAATTTTACGGACGCGGCGCAGGCGAAGGATTCGGACGCGGCGCGGCATCCGGCAAAGCGGGCATTTCCGCCTTCGGGTAACGCGGCAAAAGTTCGTCGCGCATTGCCAGCGCATAAACCGCCGCCGCGATGACGACGGCTGATTTTTTCACGTCGTCTTCGATGATTCGCTCGTAAGTGTCGAGATTCGTGTGCCAGGTGTGCGAACCGTATTCTATCGGGTCTTGCAAAACGCCGATGCCGGGCAATCCTCCTTGGTTGAACGATGTGTGGTCGGAGCCGCCAAGCCCGCGGCTTTTCGTATTGATTGCGCCGACGACGCCGTATTCGGCGAACGGCGCGATGATTTCGCGCAGAATCGTCGCCGTTTCGGGCGTTCCGAAAACGGTCAGAGCGCGGGCGCGTCCCGTTCCCGAATCAATATTGAAATAGCCGCCGAATTTTTCGTAATTCGCCGTCGGCGTTTCAAACGAGCCGAAATGTTTTTTGACGTAGGCTTGCGAACCTAATAAACCTTGTTCTTCGCCCGACCAGAGCGCGACGCGAATCGTGCGGCGCGGTTTCACGTCGAGCGTTTTTAAGATTCGGGCGGCTTCCATCATAATCGCGCAGCCGACGGCGTTGTCGGTTGCGCCCGTTGCCGCGTGCCACGAATCGAGATGTCCGCCGAGCATTATCACTTCGTCTTTTTTGTCCGTTCCGGCGATTTCGCCGATGGTGTTATACGAAGTTGTGCCTTCAGGGATTGATTTATTGCGAATGTCGAATTCGAGCGAGACGGCGGTTTTATCATTTAACAATCTGGCGATGCGCCCGAAATCTTCGTTTCGCAAAACGACGGTCGGCACAACTTTGGCGACATCGAAAGTGCGATTGTTAAAAGCGCGAATCTGCCCGTGTTCGCGTCCGGCATCGTTAATACGAACGGCGGCGCGGTTGTCGAGCAGAAATTTATCAACTTGTTCGGCGATTTGCGCCGGAGTTAATTGTCCGAGTTTCGGCGCAATCGGCGCGGGCGGATTCGGAAAAGCCTGCGGAGTCGCGTTCGGGTCAAGTCGTTTCTTCAAATCCTCATCATTCAGACGCTTCGGCGATGGAGTGATATTAACCGGAACGACGGCGGGTTTGCCCATCAAAATCATTTTGCCGCCAACGCTCGCTTTGACGCTGTTCAAATAGGCGGTTAATTCTTCCTGCGTCGGGCGTTCGGGCAAAATCATCTGAAACGCCTCGCCTTTGACCGCGCCGCTCGTTCCCGGCGTCCACGCGAGAACTTCAAAAACGAGCGAATCCTGCACCGGCGCGGTGATAAAACCCGAAGCGCGTTCGTTGACCCAGCCGGGATGCCCGAAATCCCAAGCCTCAAGCGCAGCGTTGTCGAACTTCCATTCCTTCATCGTTTTGACCGCCCAATCAGCCGCCGCTTTATGATTCGGCGAGCCGGTCAGACGCGGACCATAGACGTCCGAAAAATAATGAATCGTCCGCATAATCTGCGAATTTTCCATTCCTTCCTTGCGAATCCGTTCGTTGATGTCAGGCGGCATTTGTGCCAGAATCGGAACGGTTTGCAGAAATAAACTGTAAATAAATAATAAAAGTGCGCTGGTTTTGATCGTGTTTGTTTTTTTCATTTCTTTTATATTTTTAGGATTGAATTTGTTTGAATATAGTTTCTACGAATAAAAGTCTGTAATCTAAATTTCTTAACATTCTTCGTCGGCAGTAAATTATATTCTCGTTGTTCGTTTAATAAGTTGAAATCTCAAATTTGAAATCTCAAATTATTAAGCGGTTGAGCAAAAGTGAAAAGGTGTTTTGAAAGTTCAGAGTTACGCATTTATGCGTGAGAAACCGCCGCGCTTCGCTAGCGGTTTCACGGCTGAAGCCGTTACTCGGAGCGACAATCAAACTACCGCTAAACTTCTTCTCACCTGCTTAAGAAATTTAGATTACAGAGTAATAAAACTATCAAAAAGTTATTCGCAGATTTGATTTTTAACCGACTAAAGCTGCCCGCTGCAAACTGAAAAGCTGCGTCATCCCGACTTCGGCGAGTTCGAGCATTTGATTCATCTGCTCGCGGTTGAATGGGGCGCGTTCCGCCGTTCCCTGAATCTCAATGAATTTGCCCGCGCCGGTGCAGACGATATTCATATCAACTTCGGCGTTGGAATCTTCCTCGTAACATAAATCGAGAATCGGCGTTTGTTCGACGATGCCGACGCTGACCGCCGCGACTTCGGAAATCAGCGGATTCTTTTTCAACTTGCCCGTTTGCAGCATCTTTTTGACCGCCAAACCGAGCGCGACGCACGCGCCCGTTATCGAAGCGCAGCGCGTTCCGCCGTCGGCTTGCAGCACGTCGCAGTCAATAAAAATCTGCCGTTCGCCCAAAAGTTTCGTGTCCACGACGGCGCGGAGACTGCGCCCGATCAGCCTTTGAATTTCCTGCGTTCTGCCCGACGGTCGCAGCGTTTCGCGGTTCGTGCGGGTGTGCGTCGCTCTCGGCAGCATCGCGTATTCCGCCGTTACCCAGCCGATGCCTTTGTTCCGCAAAAACGGCGGCACACGCTCTTCGACCGTCGCCGTGCAGATGACTTTCGTGTTGCCGACTTCAATCAACGCCGAGCCTTCGGCATATGGCGCAAAATTCGGCGTAATTTTTGTTTCCCTGATTTGGTCGTTCGTTCGGTTGTCAATTCTTGTGTAACTCATTGTTTAACTATACTTGAAATTAAATTTAAACAGGATGGATAGGATTTTATAGGATTAAATTTTTATAAAAGATAAAGATGTCTTGCAGTTTTATTTTCAAATAAAACTTATCCTGTAAAATCCTGTCCATCCTGTTAAATTCCCAACTTGTCCGCTCCGAAAACTTCGATAGCTTCGAGTTTCGCGGGCTTGATGCCCAAAAACCTTTCGGCGACGCGGGCGAATCTTTCCGCCGCGTCCGTTACGTAGAAATGGTCTAAATCGTCGCCCAATCGTCTTTCAAATTTACGCGGCATCGGATTTTCATTCGCCAAGTTTTTGTCATTCAAAAGCTGTTTGACTTCTTCGGCGGTCGCTTCGCCCGAATCAATCAGCCGCACTTTCTTACCGACGATTTCCTGAATGATTTCACGCAAAATCGGATAATGGGTGCAGCCCAAAACCAGCACGTCAACTTCCCTCTCGACAATTTCGTTCAGATATTTTTTAGCAATCGAACGGGTTTCCGGTTCCGTCGTCCAATTCTCTTCCGCCAATGAAACGAACAGCGGGCAAGCCGTTTCGATGATTTCAGCCGAATTTGAAACTTTTCTAATCGCTTCCGAATAAGCGCGGCTCGAAACCGTCGCTTCGGTCGCAATCACGCCGATTTTCGGACGCGGTTTATCTTTGGTAATTTCAACCGCGAGTCTTGCGCCCGGACCGATGACACCGACGACTTCGATGCCGATTTTCTCTCTGATTTTCGGTAACGCCAGAGCCGAAGCCGTGTTGCACGCGACGACCAGCATTTTGATTCCACGCGAAACTAAGAACTGTGAATTTTCAATCGCGTAGCGTTCGACCGTCGCCAGCGATTTCGTGCCGTAAGGAACTCGCGCCGTGTCGCCCAAATAAATAAAGTGTTCGTTCGGCAGCCGCTCGTGCAAAGCGCGATAAACGGTTAAACCGCCGACACCCGAATCGAAAATTCCGATGGGCAGATTTTGGATTTCAGATTTTGGATTTTGGATTATTTCGGTATGTTTTTTTGAATTGAGATTGTTCACAATAATAGAGCCGAATCCGAAATTCTCGTTTCAAATGCGGTGATAAACCGTTTTATCGAAACTAACATAATTTAGATTTCGGCTCAACCGATAAGAAGAATATCGCAAACTGCTATTTTTGATTGCAATTTATATTGCAATTTGCGATAACTTTGATTATTAGAAGTGCTATGCGAATAATCACCGAAGCGAAATTAAGAGAATTTTGGACGGTCAATCAATCGGCTGAAACGGCGATGCGCGAATGGATTAAGATTGTCAGAGCCGCCGACTGGAAGAACTTTTCAGACGTTCGGGCAACTTTTAACCACGCCGACGTTTTCGGCGATTGCACGATTTTTGATGTTGGCGGCAATAAATATCGCATTATCGCTAAGGTCAGGTATCAAAGACACTCTGTTTTTATTCGCTTCGTTTTAACTCACATCGAATACGATAAAAACAAATGGCACTCTGATTGTAAATAAAGTCGGACAATAAAAACCGAGGAGCTTAAAAAATGAGTTTTAACACAAAGAATTATGTCGGATTGTTAGCGCGAGCCGTTCCGGTGGCGATTCAATCTAAAGCTGAATACCGCCGGATTGAAACTGAATTTAACCGATTGCACAAAGAGCTTCTGTCGCCCGAAGAAGTCAG
>JAJAYR010000436.1 GCA_026786155.1 Pyrinomonadaceae bacterium | reverse complement strand
GGATTCGCCCTGCGAACCCGTTACGAGATAAACGATTTCGTCCGCGTTCAGACTTCTCGATTCGCCGAGTTGAATTAGAGTGTTATGCGGTATTTGCAGCAAACCGAGTTCCGTGGCGATTTCGACGTTTTTCATCATCGAACGTCCGAGAACGCAGACTTTGCGGTCGAAAGCGTGCGCGACATCCAACACGACTTGCAAACGGTGGAGCGACGACGAAAACGTCGAAACGATAATTCTGCCGTGCGCTTCGGCGAAAATCTCCTCGAACGCCGGAATCACTTCCCGCTCCGAAGGCGTTCTGCCGGGAACGGTCGCATTGGTCGAATCGCCCAACAAGACTAAAACGCCTTCGTCGCCGTAGCGTTTCAAAGTCTTTAAATCGTATGGCTTGCCGATGACGGGCGTTTCGTCAATTTTGTAATCGCCCGTGTGAATAATCGTCCCGACGGGCGTTTTTATCGCCAGCGAAAAGCAGTCAATCAGCGAATGCGAAGCGTGGATATATTCGATTTCAAAATTCCCGATTTTCGTTACGTCGTTCGCTTCGACGCGATGCAGCAGCACGTCATCCATCATTCGATGCTCGCTCAAACGCTTGTCGGCGAGTGCCAGCGTAAAGCGCGACGCATAAACCGGCAGGTTAAATCTCTTCAGAAAATACGGCAGCGCGCCGATGTGGTCTTCGTGTCCATGCGTCAGAATCAGCGCGGTCAAATCGTCTTTGTATTCGTCCAAAAAATCGAAGTTCGGTATGGAAATATCAACTCCGTAAGGCGTTTCTTCGGGAAAACCCATTCCCGCGTCCACGATTATCATCTCATCGCCGCAGCGGATGCCCATACAATTCATCCCGAATTCGCCGATGCCGCCGAGCGGTATTATTTCTATTTTGTTCACTTAATCTATTTACTCGCTTGTCAATTTATTAAAATTTCACTTCCGATTTTAACATAAAGCGACATTTTCTGTTTCGGCGCAGCTTGAAATTGACTGTTATCTCCGTAATTTGTCGTTTCGACCGGCTTTTCAAATGAAATTTCCGTGAACTTGCCCGAAACATCGTGAACTTGCCCGAAACATCGTGTAAGTCACTCGAAACATCTTGAACTTGCCCGAAGCATCGTGTAAGCCACTCGAAACGGTGTGAACTTGGGCGAAACATCGTGCAAACTGCCCGAAACGGCGTGAACCTGCGCGAAACACTCGTTGACTTGCGCGAAACACGGTGAACTTGCGTGAAACATCATAAACTTACACGACGCAGACTTGACTCAGCCGCCCACCGGCATTTATGAATAAGGATACTCGTTTCGACAATTGTTTTTACGTCTGTTACTCTAAATATGACAATTTATAACGGGATAGACAGCCCACCGCGCGGGTTTGTCGAAGTCGTCAGGACAATCGTTTTAGTCAAACGGTTCGGCTCGATAAAGTAGATATCAAGACCTTTTGCGACGCAATTATTTTATATTGCCGCAAAAAGGTCTTTTCTTTTTGCAGCGAAAACAGGAGAGGCTGATGTTTTTAGAAGGTCTTTTTGATTTTGTTTTTGAATTTGCATTCGAGTTTGTTTTTGAATTAGCCGGTGATTTAATCGCCGATTGGTCGGACAAAAAAAGCAAATAATCTGCTCGTTTTGATAATAATAATTTTGGAGAATTTATAATGAGTCTATTTCCCTTTGCCGAATACTGGTGGTTTTACGGCGGATTTTTGATTTTCGTATTGATAATGCTCGCGCTCGATTTGGGCGTGTTCAATAAAAAGGCGCACGTCGTTTCGTTCAAGGAAGCGATGACTTGGAGCATCGTCTGGGTCGTTCTCGCGCTGATTTTTAACGCCGGTTTTTATTATTACGCTTCATCGAAATTCGGCGCGGACAAAGGTCAGCAATTCGCGCTCGAATTTTTGACCGGCTACATTCTCGAATACTCGCTTTCGATTGATAATATCTTCGTTTTCGTGCTGGTCTTCAGCTATTTCGGTATTCCGGCGAAATACAAACACCGCGTTCTGTTCTACGGCATTTTGGGCGCGTTGATTTTCCGCGCCGTTTTTATCGCGCTCGGTTCGGCGTTGCTGTCGTTCAGTTGGATAATCTATATTTTCGGCGCGTTTTTGATAATCACCGGAATCAAAATGTTCTTTACAGACAGCGAAGAAATCGAGCCGGAAAAGAATTTCTTGGTTCGCGTTTTCAAGAAAATAATACCCGTTACGCACTCGATTAAGGATAAAAGTTTCTTCGTCAAAGAAAACGGCGTCACGCACACCACGCCGCTTTTTATTGCGCTTTTATTTTTAGAAGCGACCGATATTGTTTTCGCGGTGGACAGCGTTCCGGCGATTTTTTCGATTACCAAAGAACCGCTCATCGTCTTTACGTCAAACATTTTCGCCATTATGGGCTTGCGCTCGATGTATTTTATGCTCGCCGGCGTGATTGATAAATTTTATCTGCTGAAATACGGACTGGCAATCGTGCTGATTTTCGTCGGTCTGAAAATGGTCTGGCTTAATCCGATGTATGACGGGCATTTCCCGATTGCGTG
Source organism: Pyrinomonadaceae bacterium (assembly GCA_026786155.1). Classification (GTDB taxonomy): domain Bacteria; phylum Acidobacteriota; class Blastocatellia; order Pyrinomonadales; family Pyrinomonadaceae. The sequence goes on along the minus strand of JAJAYR010000436.1, from coordinate 1,092 downwards.
GAGTTTGGAGATTATTTTAGGGACGATTTTACTTTCGATTATCGCTTCGCTGATTTTTCCGAAGCGCGAAGTAATCGTTAAAGAATAGGATTTTACCGCAGATGGACGCAGATGAACGCAGATAAAATCAACAAATTTTTATCTGCGTTCATCTGCGGTTAATAAACTGCTTTAAGTTGAACCGCAAAGACATTGCCATTCATCAATCGTCAAAGTTTCGGCGCGGCGCGGCGGTTCGATGCCGCATTTTTCCAGCAATTGACTGACATCGCCGAGTTTTTCGCGCAAATTCGGTGGAGAGTTTTTCAGATTATTGAAAATCGTCTTGCGCTTCTGAACGAACGCCGAGCTGACGATTTCACGAAATAATTTTTCATCGCTGATTCCGATTTCGGCTTTCGGCGTTAATTTAACAACCGCGCTGTTGACCTTCGGCGACGGACGAAACGCCGACGGCGGCACGTCAAAAAGTTTCTCCGTCTGCAAATAGGCTTCGGTCAAAACCGTCAAAAAACCGCGCTCCGAATTGCCCACTCGCGCCGTAATTCTTTCGACGACTTCGCGCTGAAACATCAAAATCATTTCGCTGAAAACTTCGCGCTGTTCAATTAACTTTTGCAGAATCGCGGTCGAAATATAATAAGGCAGATTGGCGACCAGTTTAATCTTAAATTTGGAATCTGGAATTTGAAATCTGGAATAATCTATTTGCAGCGCGTCCGATTCGACCAGTTGAAAATTTTCTTTACCGGCAAATCGTTCGCGCAGAACGGCGTTCATATCGCGTTCGATTTCAATCGCAATCACATTTGCGCCCGATGCGATGAGTTTTTCCGTCAACGCGCCGCGCCCCGCGCCGATTTCGATTATCGTTTCATTCGGTTGAAGATTTAGAGCGGAAATGATTTTCGATATGTAATTCTTATCAATAAGAAAATTTTGTCCGAAGGATTTTTTGGCAAAAGTCTGGCGGTCTTTGAGGTTTGTATTGTTCATCCCTCATCCCTCATCCTTCATCCCTTAAATACGGATAGCCTGTAAATTCGTAATCGCTACCGTGCTTGATGATTTCCAAATCGCGCAGATGCAGCG
>JAJAYR010000435.1 GCA_026786155.1 Pyrinomonadaceae bacterium | reverse complement strand
GTCCGGCGATTGTTCCCGAATCGCGGTCAATTCCCAGCACAAGCTGCGTCAAATCGTTCGAGCCGATTGAATAACCGTCGAAAATCCGCAGGAAATCTGCGGCGCGGACGACGTTTGACGGCAGTTCGCACATCGCGTAGATTTCAAGTTCGTTTTCGCCTTGCCGCAAATCGTTTTTCGCCATTTCAGCGACGACTTTTTCGGCTTCTTTGACCGTCCGGCAAAACGGAATCATCACTTTGACATTCGTTAAACCCATCTCGTCGCGCACTCGTTTCAAAGCCGCGCATTCGAGCGCGAAACCTTCCCGGTAACGCTCGTCCGTATAGCGCGACGCGCCTCGAAAGCCGAGCATCGGATTTTCTTCCGCCGGTTCAAACTCCGCGCCGCCCAAAAGTTTGGCGTATTCGTTGGTTTTGAAATCGCTCGTGCGGACGATGACGGGTTTCGGATAAAAAGCCGCCGCGATTTTGCCGATTCCCTCCGCCAGACGGCGAACGAAAAATTCACCCGGATTTTCGCCGCCCAAAATTTCGGAGATTTTCTTGACGGCGGTTCGGTCGGTTAAATTCGGAAATTTGACCAAAGCCATCGGATGAACGCCGACGTGATTATTAATAATAAATTCAAGCCGCGCCAAGCCAACGCCGTCGTTCGGCATCATTGACAGCGAGAATGCCTGCGACGGGTCGGCGACGTTGAACATTATTTTTGTCTGCGTCGGCGGCACGTTTGAAAAATCCTCGCGCTCGATTTCAAAGGCGAGTTTTCCCGCATAAACATTGCCCGTCGCGCCTTCCGCGCAGCAAACGGTGACCTCGTCGCCGTCCTTTAAGATTTCCGTCGCGTTGCCGCATCCGACGACGCACGGCAGTCCGAGTTCACGCGAAACGATTGCCGCGTGCGCCGTGCGCCCGCCGCTGTCGGTAACAATCGCGGCGACGCGCTTCATCACCGGCTCCCAATCTGGATTCGTGTTCGGCGCAGCCAGCACATCGCCCGTTTCGACTTTTGACAATTCGCTCACGTCGCGCACCACGCGAACGCGCCCCGCGCCGATTCGCTCGCCGACGGCTTGCCCCGAAACGAGCGGCGCAGACGGCTTTTCTTTGAGTTTGTAAGATTCGGAAAACGCTTCGTGTTTTTTCGCCGAATGAACCGTTTCCGGTCGCGCCTGCACGATAAAAAGATCGTTCGTAATTCCGTCCTTCGCCCACTCGATGTCCATCGGTCGGGCGCGTCCGGCGAGCGTCGAATAATGTTTTTCAATCAAACAAGCCCACCGCGCTAATTTCAGAACTTCTTCATCCGTTAATGAAAATTTCTCTCGTTCGGCGGCGGAAACAGGTTCGCTTTTCGTCGTGCGAGTTCCGCCCGCGTAAGTCAGTTTTACTTCTTTTGAGCCGATTTGCCGGTTGATAATCGCTTTGTGTCCCGACAGCAGCGTCGGTTTGAAAACCGTCCATTCGTCCGGCGTAACCACGCCCTGCACGACGAATTCGCCCAAGCCGTAAGCACTCGTAATTTCCACCGCATCACGAAAACCCGATTCGGTATCGAGCGTAAAAATCACGCCCGAACTCGCCAAATCCGAGCGCACCATCGGCTGCACTCCGACTGAAAGCGCGATTTTTAAGTTGTCGTAACCGAGATGCGTCCGGTAATTTATCGCGCGGTCGGTAAAAAGCGAGGCGAAGCAGTTGTGAATCGCTTTTAATAAGCCGTCGCGCCCGCGCACGTTCAGAAAAGTTTCCGCCGCGCCCGCAAACGACGCTTCCGGCAAATCTTCGGCGGTCGCCGACGAACGCACGGCAAGTTCCGGCTCGCGTCCCAATCTTTCGCAAAGTTTTTCGTAGGCGGCGAGAAACGCAATTTTCAAATTTTCCGGCAAGGCTGTTTCCAAAACGGCGGCGCGGGCTTGACTGCCGCGTTTCTGCAATTCGCTGGTGTCATCCGAATCGAAATCCGTCAGAATTTTTCCGAGTTTCTCGGCGAGATTGTTTTCTTCTAAAAAAAGGCGAAAGGCATCGGCGGTCGTCGCAAAACCGTCCAGAACATTCACGCCGATTGGTTTCATCGAATTAAAAAGCTCGCCCAGGGAAGCATTTTTGCCGCCGACGCGCGGTAAATCGCTCAGGGTAATTTCAGAAAAATTTAGCGTCAATCCATTCTTGTTCATAAAAATCCCTTTCGCCTTATGCCATCAAAGTTCTGTGTTTTTTTCGCTTACTGCGCCGCGGACGACTTCCACCGAGCAATGAGCGCGGGCGGCGACGGCGTAGGAAACGCTGCCGAGCAAAACGCGCTCCACCAAACTGTGTCCTTTCGCGCCGATGAAAATTGCGTCCGCGCCCCATTTTTCGGCTTCTTCGACAATGACGCTTTTCGCCCGTCCGAACTCGACGACCGTCGAAACGTGCAGCCCTTTTTCCTTTAATAGAGTGGCGGCTTTTTCTCGTACTTCTTCGGCTCGCGGCAATTCGGCGAGCAATACCGAAAAAGGAAGCGGTTCGACT
>JAJAYR010000434.1 GCA_026786155.1 Pyrinomonadaceae bacterium | reverse complement strand
TGATATATTCTTCGCCCGCCGCGCACATCGCTTTTTCCAGTTTGTCCGCCGTCATCTGCGCTTCGTCGGCAGCGGCTTCGACGATGATTTCGTCGTGGACGATGTTGACCAGCCGCGCCGAAGTTCCGCTGATTTCTTTGTGCAAAAGGTGCAGAGCGCGTTTCAGAACATCAGCCGAGGTTCCCTGAATCGGCATATTTTTGCCGTTCCTCTGCGCCAACGACGCGGCTTTGCGGTCTTCGGGGTCGAATCGGAAGCGCGATAATCTGCCGGAAGCGGTTCGCGCCGCGCGTTCGGTCGTAACCTTTCGCGCCGCCTCTCGCAGCCACGAATCGAGTCCGCGATAGGTCGCAAAATACTTTCGCATAATATCTTCGGCGTTGTTTTGGGAAAGTCCGGTCATCAGCGCGAAACGCTGTGAGCCGATGCCATAGACGACACCGAAATTAAGGCGTTTGGCGAACGAACGCTGGTCGGAGGTTACGTCTTCCGGCTTGACGTTAAAAACCTGCGCGGCGGTTATAGTGTGGAAATCCGCGCCGGAAATGAAGGCTTTGATAAAGTTTTCGTCTTTCGAGAATTCGGCTAAAATTCGCAATTCAACTTGCGAGTAGTCGGCGATAATCAATTTTCTGCCTTCCGGTGCGCGAAAACAATGACGATAATTTTCATCGTGCGGAATCTGCTGAATGTTCGGTTTTGAACAGTTGTGAACGCATATTTCATTGGCGATAAAATTGTGTTCGCCTTCGACTTCCAAATCGAACACGCGACGCTTTCCGACTTTTCTGACCGAAGTTACCGCGTGATTATATGCCAATCCGCGTTCCTGACAAACCGCTTTGAGCCGCCGTGTTCCGATACCTAATCTCTCTGCCGCCACGCAGGTATTCCGGCTTTCGGCAAGAGCCGCGAGAATTTTTTTGTCGGTCAGATAAATTCCGTTTGTGCCGTAACGGGACGCGACGGCTTTAATGCTCAAATCGGTCTGACGGCATTTGTGTTTGAATGTTTCAAAATCCATCTCGACGAAAGTCGGTCTGCCTTTGGCTTTGGCAAGCATTTTTATCAAACCGAACCGTGAAACGGATTTCCATAAATGATTTTCCTCGCCGTATTTGGAAGGCGGACGATTAGCCAACGCTTTCAGGATATTTAAACGGGAAGCAGCAATTCGCGCCGGAGCGGAAGCGTGGCGGGAAGCGTGTTCCGAACTCGATAGAATCTCCAGATTTTCGATTCGGTTATCCGTTTTGTTTTCGTTTTTGTGATGAATGTGCATTGAACTTTCGGCGCGGAAATGTTCGCGCTTGAGAAACTGTTCTTCGAGTTCCATATAACGGTTCGTGCCGTATAATCGAGCGCGAAAATCTTTGCCTTCGCGCTTGATAACGGCTTTCCGCAAATGAAAAAGTTTGTCGTAGCGTTTCAAATTTTGCGCGTCCGTCCAGCCTTTATATTTAGTTCGTATCTTGTGGTCGGGAGTTACGACGAGACTTCCGGTTGACCGGTCGCCGGAACTTTGCCATTTAATTTCGACGCAATCCCGAACGCCGTTATCAAAAACATTCAAAACGCGCCGCACTGTCGGCTCGCCGTTATCCTTGTAACAATAAACCAAATCACCCTTTTCAATTTTTTCAACCGGTATCCGCCCGCCCGGAACGTCAATCAAAGTTCCTTCCGCGACGCACGAAAATCTGCCGGTCGGCGCACCGATTTGGCGGAAATCGGCGTGGAGTCTGCCGGTTTGCGGATTGATGAATTCGAGAATGTTTTCGCCGAAACTCGTCAGGTTTTTCGCCACGCCGCGATATTCGAGAAGTTTGGCGACGACCGGATATTTTTGGGCTAACGGCTGCAATTGCCAGCCGCGCGTCGTTTCGGGGACGGGAACGCCGAGGTTTTTGAGCGCGTCGGTAACTTGATTCTGCGAGTCGAGATTTATCTCCGTAACGCCGAAAAGTGAGGCTTGCGCCACGCCCGCCGAAAGCATCTGCTGGAGTTCCATCGCCACTTTGCCCTGCGCTATCTTCACTTTATCTAATTGTTCGCGCCAGCATTTCGCGTCGAGATAAAAGCCGTTCAATTCCATCGCGGCAATCGGGAGAACGCAGTCGAATTCGAGTTTGGCGACTTTTACAAGCGCGTCGGCTCGCAGTCTTTCGACGATTTTTTCACGCAGCGGAATCATCGTCGCGGCATCGCGGGCGGCGTATTCGATTTGCGATTGCGACAATTCCGCCGCGCTCCAGTCGCTGACTTGTTCGGATTTGTCGAGTTCCGTGTTGAGAAAATGGCTCGTTACATCGGCGAGCGAATGCCGCCGGTCCTGGTCGCCCGCCGCGATGATTTGGCTGGCGAGCAGCGTATCGAAAGTGCCGCCGAGTTCGACGTTCAAATGATGCAGAATCCATTTCGCGTCGAACTTGGCATTGTGCGCGATTTTTATCGGTTTCGGTGCGCTCAATAAATCTCGCAGCGGCGTGAGTTCGGCGGACGTTCGCAAATCGCCGCGTTCGCCGAACGGTTTTAAGTCAATAACCTTCGTGTCTTTGCCGTTGCTCAACTGCACGAGCCGCAAATTTCCGTCATATGGGTCGAGCGCGGTCGTCTCCGTGTCGAAACCGAGAAAATCTTCCTTTTGCAAATCTTCGCAAGCCTTCGCCAGCGTTTCCGCGTCGGTGATTAACTGAAAATAAACTTCCATAATTTAATGGTAAATGGTAAATGGTAAATGGTAAATGGCGGTCGTGGGTTTCAGGTTTCAGGTTTCTGGTTTCGGGTTGAAGAATAAACAATCTTGAACCAGAAACCTTGAACCTTGAACCAGAAACCTGAAACCTGAGTCCTGAAACTTTGAACTACCACAATCATAATTCACCATTTACCATTTACCATTTACCATTTTTAATTTATACTTGCGTCAGCTTGCCGGAAAGATTTTCGATTTAACCAGTCGTCAGATTAGGCAAACGCTAAGGATTATTAAGGATTTTACAAATTTTAGCTTTTTTGAAAGAGCCTCCGGCGACGGGTTCGAGCGCGGTAAAATAAAAATTTTGCGCTCCCTGTCAGAGAAAAACCGAAGCGACCGACAATCGTTTTTGATAAAAAAGATTCCAGCGTGAAAAACTCAAAGTTCCAACTTGTTTCGGAAGACAATTCTAAAAACAAAATAAAAAACTTAAAAGCGCAAAATCTGCTCAAACATTCGAGTTAAAAATCTAAAGTTAAAAATCTCCAAAAATCCGAAGCGTTCAATTTCCGGCAGCCGAAAAAAGTCAGCGGTCAGCGGTCTGTCGTCGTAAGTAAATTTCTCCGGCACACCTTCTAATTTATCACCTCTGATTCTAAAAAATAAATGTCATAAAATATGTCAAAAGAAATGATTATCAGCGTCAACGGGCGCGAAAAAAAGATTGCCATTATCGATAACGGGCGCGTTTCCGAATTTTATATCGAACGCGGCGACGAAGAGAATTCGGGCATCGTCGGCAACATCTATAAAGGGCGCGTGATGCGCGTACTGCCCGGAATGCAGTCGGCATTCGTCGCCATCGGTTTGGAGCGCGATGCGTTTCTTTACGTTTCCGATTTTTTCGACGAAGAAGAGGAAATCGAGCGCATCGTGATGGAGAAATCGAAAAAATCCACGCCCGAAGAAGCCAAGCGCGAAGCCGACGAACAAATCCAGAAAGTGCGAATCGAACGCGAAAAACAGATGGAAGCCGTCCAGGAACTCGCCGAACCGATGGCGGAAACCGAGCCGGAATCTTTTACCGATGAGGAAAGCGGCGAAGATGAAGGCGAAGAAATAAAAGAAATAAAAGAAATAAAAGCAGTCAAAGAAGAATTCCCCAAAGACCGACCAGGGAAATCGCGGCGCGGCGGCAAAAGAGAAAGACAGGAACGGGCGCAGCACTCGCCGTCTGCCGGGGAAACCGAATCAGCGTCGTCGGATAATGAATTCAAGGAAAGCGGCGATGTCGAATCCGGCGGAAATTTCCAAGAACTTTTTTCCGATGAAACGACGGAAAGCGATTTTGTTTTTGAATCCGCTGAACCCGAACCGCTGTTCGAGTTGGAAGATTCGGGTTTTGAACGCATTATTGACGACGAAGAAACGACCGGCGAGATGTTCAAAGATGCTTATATGCAGGAAGCGATTACCGACAAAGTTCGCGCCGTCGAATTCGATATGGAAAGCACGGCGACCACCGAGGTCGGCTCATTGCTTGATTCGGTAACGGACGACGCCAACGGTTTTGAACGCATCGCCGATGACGATGACGAACAGCCGGTTGTTCCAAACAAACCGAAAGGCGGTCGCGGAAGTCGCGGCGGCAGAAATAAACCGAAAGCCGGCAGGACGGTCGAAGTGAGCGAAAAAGCCGAAACTGCGGCGGAAGAGAAAAATTCGGAATCAGCCGAGACGAATGACGAATCCGCGCCGAAAGCGAAAAATCCGGTTAATAAAAAGAAAAATCGCGGCGGCAAAAAATCGTCGAAACCCGAATCGCTCGAAGACGCGGAAGCGGCGGTCAAAGAATCCGACCCGACGGCGCAGATGGCGGTGCGGCGCGGCGGTCGCAATCGCCGCCGACCGACCGAAAATTCCGACCAGAACGCAAACGCTGAAACGGACGAACCGATTATACAGAAAATCAGCGTCGAACCCGTCGCTCAACCGGAAGCCGCTAAACCGCCGTATCAACCGGCGAGCAGTCGCCCGAACAATTATCGCGGCGAAAGCAGAAGCGACAGCCCGCGCGATAATCGAACCGACAGCCGAAACGATAACAGTCGGCGCGAACGAAGCGGCAGCGGCAGTGGCAGCACCCGGCGCGACCGCGAGCGAAATCAGCCGACGATTACGGATTTGCTCCGCGAAGGTCAGGAAATTCTCGTCCAAATCGCCAAAGAACCGATTGCTAAAAAAGGTGCGCGAATCACTTCGCACATCGCGCTTCCGGGAAGATTTTTAGTTTATATGCCGACGATTGAACATCTCGGCGTGTCGCGCAAAATCGAATCGGCGAGCGAACGCAGTCGTTTAAGAGTGGCGATTCAGAAAATTCGCGCCGAAGAAGAAGTTCCGTCCGGCGGCTTTATCGTTCGCACCGCCGGTGTCGGCGTTCCCGAATTGGATTTGCGGCAGGATGCCAGATACTTGGTTCGCACTTGGACGGATATGAAAAAGACGGCGGAGAAAGCGAAGTCGCCCGCGCTTGTTCATCAGGATTTGGATATTATTCAGAGGCTTTTGCGCGACCAACTATCCGACGATTTTACGGCGATTCGCGTTGATTCCGAAGAAGAATACCAGCGCATCGTCGAATTTATCAACCGCATTCAGCCCAGAATGGTCAACCGCGTCAAACTTTACACGCGCGACCAGCCGATTTTGGAAGAATACGGCGTGCAGGAAGAAATTGACAAGGCTCTGAAACCGCGCGTCTGGTTAAAATCCGGCGGCTATCTCGTCATCAATCAAACCGAAGCTCTGGTGGCGATTGACGTCAACACCGGCAAATTCGTTGGTCGGGGAAATGCGCGGCTCGAAGACACGATTACGAAAACGAATATGGAAGCGGTTGACGAAATCGCCCGCCAGATTCGGCTGCGTGATTTAGGCGGAATCATCGTGCTGGATTTGATTGATATGGAAGACCGCCGCAACCGCAACAAAGTTGCTCAAGCCTTGCAGGAAGCACTTTCGGGCGACAAATCGCCGACGAAAGTTTTATCATTCAACGATTTCGGCTTGATAATTATGACGCGCAAACGGGTCAAACAATCGCTTGAAAGAACGATGTGTGAGCCGTGCGATTACTGCGAAGGCGCGGGTTGGGTCAAGTCGGCGCAGACCGTTTGTTACGAGATTTTAGGCGAAGCCCGACGACTTTCAAAAAGCGTGGACGACGTGCGGCAGACGACTTTGAGAGTTCATCCCGACGTGGCGAAAGCCTTAAACGAAGCGGAAAATACGGTGTTGGAAGAAATCGAAGCCTATCTCGGCAATGTTGACGTAACGGGCGATAAATCCGTTCATCAACAGCAATTCGACTTCGCTTTTATTTAAATTCGGCAGAAAAATAACCGCGAAAGGCGCGAAATACACGAGAAAGAAAGTTTAAATTTCGTGTATTTCGCGCCTTTCGCGGTTATTCTTTTCCGGTCAAATTCATCTTTCGCAAAAGTTCCCGGTAGCGTGGTTCGTCGTGCAGCATCTCGAATTCCGGCGCGGCTTTAATCCACGTCGTCCACGGATGATGTTCTTCAAAAGATTTTTCCAGCCAGAACACGGCTTTTTCGCGGTCGCCCGAAATCGCCGATAAATAAGCTAAATTGTGCAGATTGGTTTTCGCAGGGTTTTCCCGCCATTCAAATAACAACGATTGAATAGCGTCGTCCGGCGTGCCGGTTCGCGCTTTTTCTTCGAGCCGCCGGGCGAGCGATTCGTTTTTATCCAGTTCCAAAGCGCGAACGATTTCTTTAATCGCTTCATCATTTCTGCCCGCCAGCCACAGAGAGCGCGAAAGAAACCAGTGCGTTCCGCTGAATTTTTCGTTGATTTCCATCGCTTTTTTGAACTGCCGTTCGGCGGCGGCGTAATCTTTCCGACAAAAATAAACCATTCCTAAATTCGTATTGCCGATAATCGAAAGCGGGTCGAGCGCGATTGCCTGTTCAAATTGGCTTTGGGCTTCGTCAAAACGCTTCAATCTGATTAGCAACGCCCCGTAACGCATTCGCGTCGTCGGCGAATTCGGCGCGGAGGCGGTCGCCTGTTTGAGAGATTTTTCCGCGCCTTCCCAATCCCAATCGTAATTCATCTGCATTGTTCCGAGCGTCGTCAAAGCCTCGGCGAGTTCGGGTTTCAGCGATAACGCCCGCTGCAAATTTTCTCTGGCAAGCGCGACCTGCGCCGCGTTCACTTCAAAATTGTAGTCAAACAACAAATACTGCGTGTCGGCTAAACCGGCGGCGGCTTCGGCGAAATTTGAATCGAGCGCGACCGCTTTTTGAAAGTATTCGACGGCTTTATACAAACCTTCGCCGCTTCGCTGGCTCGCAAAGTAACGCCCTTGCAGATAGGCTTCAAAGGCTTCGGCGTTCTCCGTCGGACGCGCGGTTAGTTCCGGTGTTTGTTGAGGATTCGGATTCAACGCCTTCAGAACTTTCGCCGAAATCGCGTCCTGCAAATTCAAAATTTCGTTTGCCCGCCCGTCAAACTGCTCCGCCCAAAGCTGCTTGCCGTCCGCCACATTGATAAGTTGGAGCGTTACGCGCACCCGTTCGTCTTCCTGCTGAATTCTGCCGTCGAGAACGACATCCGTCCGCAGTTTTTTTCCGACTTCGAGCGCGTCATTGTCCGCTCCGGCGAACGGCAAAACGGCGTTGGTCGGGCGCACGGCGATTTTATCAAAACCGCCGAGCCGCGTAATCAGCGCGTCGGTGATTCGCATCCGCAAAGATTCGTCGCCTGCATCGGCGGCAAAGGATTTAAGCGGCAGCACGGCGATTGATTTTATTTCGGCAGTTTTAATTTGCTGATTTCGGTAAATTGCAAAACCGCCAACGAGCAGGACGATGAGGGAGAAGAGGAGAAAAGGAGAAAAGGAGAAAGGGAGAAAAGAAAATGCCTGATGAAACAGAGTTTTTTTCTCCTCTTCTCCTCGTCTCCCCTTCTCCCCTTCTTCTATCTCAATCAGCGTCCGCGTTTGCGTGTGTTTCTCGATAATGAGTTCCGCGTTTTGAACCTCGCGCACTTCGCCCGCGAAACGATAACCGCGACGCGGCACGGTTTGAATCAAATTGTCGCTTTCGCCGAAATCTTTGAAGGTTTTCCGTAAAACGTAGATGTGGCGCGACAGATTGCTTTCTTCGACAAACGAATCTTTCCAGACTCGTTCGAGCAAATCGTTTTTCGTCACGACTTCGCCGCTGTTTTCCGTCAGGACGCAGAGCATCTCGATTTCCTTCAAAGCCAGA
>JAJAYR010000433.1 GCA_026786155.1 Pyrinomonadaceae bacterium | reverse complement strand
GTGTGCTGAAATTCCACACACTTATATTCGCGCGTGTTTCTACAATTTGCATTTCAAAATAAATTCAAATCCCTTCAATTCTTAAACGGATTTATCGAATCCAGCCAAACCGGAAGCGCGAGATAATTCCAACGGTTGCCGTAAGTTCGACGGTTTAATCTTTGGATTTTATTTTCGACCGTTGCCTGCAAATTATCGGGCGGCAAATCTTCTTTGTTTTCGTAACAGGCGTGAGAAATGCACGGCGCAGGTTTGCCATTTTCGTGGACTAAACAGCCGACATTTTTTTCAAACAGCGGACAGGCGAAGGTTTTGGCAAAAGAATTGCCGTCGGATTTCAAATCGTATTTTTCGACGGTTTCTGTAACTCTCGCGTAAATTTCGTGCTGTTTTTTTTCGTTCAATTTCGATAAAGTTTTCCGAATAGCGACGGCTTCGAGTTTTGAGATATGAACATTGACGAAATGCGCGTCGAGACAGCACGCGCCTTTCGTCGGGCAAGTTTCGCAACTCGCGGCGTGGTGTTCGTAGTTTTCTTTGATGAAATTTTGATAATCGCTTTTGAGTTTCTGTAAATCGTGCAATGCGCCGGTTTCGGTTAGCGTTTTCATCGTGTTAGAATTCTAACAAACAATTAGCGAAGGAGAAAATTAATCGTTTTGAGTTCCGCCTTTAGGCGGCATTCTTAAAACAACCGCCCAAAGGCGGAACTCAGAACATAGGAGAAAATTTATGCTCAAAGAAGGTGATATTGCACCGGATTTTTCCGTCAAAGACCAAAACGGCGAGGTGATAAAACTTTCCGATTTTCGCGGAAAAAAAGTCGTTCTGTATTTTTATCCGAAAGACGACACGCCCGGCTGCACGAAGGAAGCGTGCAGTTTGCGCGACGGTTTTGCAGATTTAGAGGCGAACGGAATCGAAATTTTAGGCGTTTCGACCGACGATGAAAAATCGCATCAAAAGTTTATCTCGAAATACGAATTGCCGTTCACGCTTTTAGCCGACACCGACCACGCCGTCGCCGACGCATACGAAAGTTACGGCGAGAAAACATTTATGGGCAAAACTTACAACGGAGTTTTGCGAAAAACCTTTTTGATTGACGCGGACGGCAAAATCAAAAAGGTTTTCGACAAAGTAAAAGTTGACGAACACGCCGCCGAAGTTCTGAAAGCCTTCGGCGAATGAGAAAGTTTAATTTTCATAAAAACCTCTCTGTCTCTGTGGTGAATACTCCATAAAGTATGAAATTCGGGTTGATTGCCGGAAACGGAAAATTTCCCTTTCTCGTCGTCGAAGGCGCGAGAAAACAAGGCGCGTCTTTGGTCGTCGCCGCCATTCGTGAGGAAACCGACAAAAACATCGAAGACATCGCCGAAAAAGTCGTTTGGGTCGGTATCGGACAACTCGGCAAAATGATTTCGTTTTTCAAAAGCGAAGGCGTTGAGCGCGTGATAATGGCGGGACAAGTCAGGCACGTTCAGATATTTTCCGGCGCGTTGCCCGATGTGCGAATGATAAAAATGCTCTGGAATCTGCCGCAGAGAAATACCGATGCGCTGATTGGCGGAATCGCTGCCGAACTCGCTAAAGACAATATCGAATTGATTGATTCGACCTATTTTATAAAAGACAGATTGGCGCAAGCGGGCGTTTTGTCGAAAAGAAAACCCGACGAAACCGAGCGCGGAAATATCGAATACGGTTTGAAAATCGCCAACGAAATCGCGCGGCTTGATTTGGGACAAACCATCGTCGTCCGCGCCAAAGCGTGCGTCGCCGTCGAAGCGATGGAAGGCACGGACGCTTGCATCAGACGCGCCGGAGAATTGGCGAAAGGAAAACTGACGGTCGTCAAAGTCGCCAAACCGAACCGGGATATGCGTTTCGACGTGCCGGTCGTCGGCACACCAACTATCGAAACGATGATTAAAGCGGGCGCAAACTGTCTTTGTCTGACCGCCGACAAAACGCTCATTTTTGATAAAGAAGAAATGCTCGCGCTCGCCAATCGAAACAAAATCGCCGTCATCGCCGTTTAATGCACGAAACAATTTAGACGAACCTTGCGTAAAATCAGAAAAATTTAACCACCCAGGAACATAGAAAACATAGCCGGTTTAGCTTTTAACAATACGAATTCGATTTTATTTTATTAACTGATGTTACGCAGCGAATGTTTTTTCGGGCTTTGCCCGCCGATGGGCGGAAAGGCTTCGCCTTTCCGGTCGTTACTCTCTGAAATTTTGCGGCTGTGCCGCCAGCGTGAGGCGCAGCCTCGATAAAATCAGGCTAAACTTAACGGAAAGGCAGAGCCTTTCCGCACATCGGGCGGCAGAGCCGCATTTTTGCGTAACATCAGTTATTAAGTTCTATTTGAATTTTCTCTGTGTCCGATGTCTCTATGTGGTTAAAATATTTGGAGAAAAAATGAAAAAAAATCTACTTGTCTTTTTACTGTTATTTACCTTTGTTTTTCAATCGTCGGCGATGGCGCAGACTGCCGCGAAAGCCAATTCGCCCGCGCGGAAAGCGGCGGAAACAATTACGGCTGATTTGTTGAAGGATTATCTTTATTACGTCGCTTCCGACGAGATGGAAGGGCGCGACACGCCTTCGCGCGGGCTTGATTTGACGGCGAAATTTATCGCTCTGAACTTAAAGCGTTGGGGTTTTAAACCGGCGGGTGATGACGGAACTTTCTTTCAAAAAATCGCTCTGCGCCGCGATGTCGTTGACGCGGCAAACGCTTCGGTCGAAATCGGCGGGCAAAAGTTCGCTTACGGCGAAGATTTTATGCGCGTTTCGGGAAGCGCGAACGGCGCACTTTCCGCGCCCGTCGTTTTCGCGGGAAACGGCTGGCTGATTAAATCGAAAAACCTCAATCCGTATCAGGGAATTGATGTCAAAGGCAAATTTATCGCCGTCTATGGCGAAGGTGCAATCACTTCGCCGCAGACACTCGTGCCGCTTCCCGCAGGTATCACGATGGCTGATTTGCAGGGAAATCGCGGCGATGGCTGGGCTGATGTCGTAACTTACGCCCGACAAAACGGCGCGGCGGGCGTAATTGTTTTGCCGTCGAAATTTTTGCAGGAAAACTGGTCAACCGTCAGGCAGCTTTTCGGTCGCACCCGAACTTACGTCGAAAAATTAGCCGAACCGACGACGACCGTTATCACCGCGCCGGTTTTTATCGCCTCGACGAAATTTGCCGAAGCACTTTTCACGGGCGAAGCGCAAAATCCTTTGAGCGGAACGGCGAAAAATTCGTTTGATTTAAGTGCCGCCAAAAAACTCGATTTCAACATCGCTCTGAAACCGGAAACAATTTACACGCAAAACGTCGTCGCCATTTGGGAAGGCGGCGATGCAAAGTTAAAAAATGAAATGGTTGCCGTCGGCGCCCATTACGACCACGTTGGAGTTAATCAAAATGCGCGGGGCGAAGACAAAATTTTTAATGGCGCGGACGACGACGGTTCGGGAACGGTCGCCGTTTTGACGATGGCGGAAGCGTTGGCGAAATCGCCGAAACGCCCGAAACGCTCGATTTTACTGGTCTGGCACACGGGCGAAGAAAAAGGATTGTGGGGCAGCGAATACTTCAATAAGTTTCCGACGGTTGATATTAAAAACGTCGTCGCGCAGCTGAATATTGATATGATTGGACGAAGTAAAAATCCTAACAATATAATCCCGTGCGACAAACCCGGCAAACCTTGTAATGAAGACCTTTCTGCCGCATCAGAGATTTATGTTATCGGCTCGGAAATGATGAGTTCCAAACTCGGCGAAGTTACCAAATCAATCAACAATGCGTTTTTGAAGTTAAATTACAACTACCGCTACGACGACCCGAAAGACAAAAATCGTTTCTTTTTCCGCTCCGACCATTTTAACTACGCGGTCAACGGCATCCCGATTGTCTTCTGGTTTGACGGCGTTCACGAAGATTATCACGGCGCGGACGACGAACCCGACCGCATTGATTACAACAAAATGCAAAGCGTCGCGCGAACGATTTTCCTGACAATGTGGGAACTCGCCGATTTGAAGGAACGCCCGAAAGTTGACAAACAATTGCCGCCGGAGTTGACGAATAGATAACTGATGTTACGCAAAACTGCGGCTGTGCCGCTTGATGTGCGGAAAGGCTCTGCCTGTCCGTTAAATTTTCGTTAGTTTTACTGAGGCTGCGCCTCACATCGGCGGCAGAGCCGCAACAATTAAGGGAGAAGCTAGCGGAAAGGCAGAGCCTTTCCGCACATCGGCGGGCAAAGCCCAAAAAATCTTTTCTGCGTAACATCAGTAGATAAGTAAAAGTTTTATAAATTAAAATCAAAAGCCCGCATTTTGACAAAAGTGAAGTTTTACTTTGCGCTTTCTAATCAGGTGGGCTTTTGTGCTAACTTTTACAAAACATTTAGTTGCCAACTGAAGAATAAAAATTTCAATGAAAAATGTAGATTCAAAATCGCACGTTCGCGGCGAATCGGTTTATTTGGATGATATTCCTTTGCTGCAAGGAACTTTGTTCGCGTGTGTTTATGATTCGCCAATCGCGCACGGAAAGTTGAAAAACATTGATGTTCACGAGGCTGAAAAATGCGCGGGCGTGGTGAAAATTATCACGGCGCAGGATTTAATCGGCGACAATGAAATCGGCGGGATTTTGCCGGATGAACCGCTTCTGGCAGACGGTGAAGTTCATTTTTGCGGAATGCCGATTGCGCTTGTTTTGGCGGAAACGGAAGAACAGGCGAGACACGCGGCAAAGAAAATTACGGCGGAAATCGAGCCGCTTGAAGTTATTACCGATGCGCGAATTGCCTACGCGAAAGGCGAACTTATTGCGCCGCCGAAACATTTTAAATTGGGCAATTCGGAAAAGGCTTTTTTCAATTGCGAAGACGTTTTTGAAGGTCGCGCCGATGTTAATGGGCAAGAGCATTTGTATATCGAAACGCAGGGCGCATACACGATTCCGACGGAACACGGAGGAATGAAAATTTATTCTTCAACGCAAGGTCCGACGGCGGTTCAGCGATGCGTTTCGCGCGTAACTGCGCTTCCGATGAATTTGCTTGAAGTTGACGTAACTCGTCTCGGCGGCGGTTTTGGCGGCAAGGAAGATCAGGCAAATGCGTGGGCGGCACTTTGCGCGGTTGGAACGCAATTGACGAAACGACCTGTCAAATACGCGCTTCACCGGATGGAGGATATGCGAATGACCGGAAAACGCCATCCGTATTCGGCTGATTATAAAATCGGGTTGGACAAGGATTTGAAAATCGTCGCTTACGAAGTCGTTTTTTATCAAAACGCGGGCGCGGCTTGCGATTTGTCTTTGCCGGTTCTGGAGCGCACGCTTTTTCACTGCACGAACGCTTATTTTGTTCCGAATGTTTCCGCGACGGCTTATTCCTGCAAAACGAATCTGCCGCCGAATACGGCGTTTCGAGGTTTCGGCGGACCACAGGGAATGTTCGTTATCGAATCGGCAATCGCGCACGCGGCGGAAAAATTGAATGTTTCGGCGGCGGAAATTCAGCGCAGGAATTTAATGAGCGACGGCGACGAATTTCCTTACGGGCAAATCGCCGAATCGGAAGCGATTACGAGTTGGACGCAAGCCGATGAAAAATATGATTTTGCGAAACTAAAAGGCGAAGCGGACGAATTTAACCGACAAAACAAATTTATTAAAAAAGGCGTTGCCCTGCAGCCGATTTGTTTCGGCATTTCGTTCACCAAAACGCCGATGAATCAGGCGCGTTCGCTCGTTCACGTCTACACGGACGGCTCGGTCGCGGTTTCGACGGGCGCAGTCGAAATGGGACAAGGCGTGAACACGAAAATCGCGCAAGTCGCGGCGCGTGTTTTCTCGCTGCCGATTGAGCGCGTCAAAGTTCACACGACGAACACTTTACGCATCGCCAACACTTCGCCGACCGCCGCGTCTGCCGCCGCCGATTTAAACGGACGTGCCACGCAAATCGCCTGCGAAGCGATTTTGAAACGATTGAAGGAAGTTGCCTTCGGGCTAACCGACGATAATGCGTTTGGAATTCCGCCTTCAGGCGGCGAATCCGAGGCGGAACGGAAAACCCCGCCTGAAGGCGGAACTCCAAACGCGATTTCGCTTGAGAACGGTTTTGTTTTCCGCGATGGCAAACCGACGAATCTCGATTGGCTCGTTCTTGTCAACGAAGCGTTTATGCAAAGAGTTAATTTAAGCGAACACGCTCATTACGCGACCGAAGGAATCAATTTTGACTGGTCAATCGCCAAAGGCAAACCTTTTGCTTATCACGTTTATGGAACGGCAATGGTCGGCGTGACGGTTGATTGTCTGCGCGGAATCTACACGGTTGATTACGTCAAAACCTGCCACGATTTCGGGAGTTCGATGAACACTTCGGTTGATTACGGGCAAATCGAAGGCGGCATCGTGCAGGGCATCGGCTGGATGACGATGGAAGAAATTTTTTATGACGAATCAGGCAAACTTCGCTCGAACGCGCTTTCGACTTATAAAATTCCCGACATCTATTCCGTGCCGAAAACGATTGAGATTTTGCCGCTTGAAACGACCCGCGAAAATTCGGCGATTTTCAATTCCAAAGCCGTCGGCGAACCGCCGTTGATGTATGGACTCGGCGCGTATTTTGCGATTCGTGAGGCGGTCAAAGCGTTTAATTCCGAAAACTTGCCGGGATTTGACGCGCCTTTTACGCCGGAAAAAGTTTTGATGAATTTGTATTCCGAAACGGTGAAAAAAATGAAAGCCGGGTGAATTTGAACCGCAGAGACGCAGAGTAAATCTAAAAAACTCTGCGTCTCTGTGTCTCTGCGGTAAAATCTCTTTGATGAACAAAGAACTCGAACTCTGGCAATTTGCCGCCGAAAGATTGAAGCGTGATGAATCGGTAATGCTGCTCGTCGTCGCGGAAAGTTCGGGCAGCAGTCCGGGCAGACAAGGTTTCAAAATGATTGTCGCTCGTGATGATTTAACGGGCAGCATCGGCGGCGGCGTGATGGAAGTTCGGCTGGCTGAAACAGCCAAATGGAAAATGGAAAATGGAAAATGGAAAATGGATTCGGAAATCGTCGAGCAAATTCATCAAAAAAGTTCGCCGAATGCTAGCGGAATGATTTGTTCGGGAAAGCAGACGGTTATTTTTTTTCAACTTGTTCAATCGCACCTCAAGACCATTCGCCAAATTATTCGCGCACTCGAAAATCATCAGTCGAAAACTTTGCAAATTTCATCGAGCGAGTTCAGAGTTACGCCTTCAAGCGTGAGTTCGCCGCAGTTTCTCACGCCTGAAGGCGTAACTCTGAACCCGGATTTTTATTTTGCACAATCCGGCAAAACCGAATTTCTTTACGAAGAAAAACTCGGCTGCAAACAGAAACTTTTCATCATCGGCGGCGGACATTGTGCTTTGGCTTTGTCGGAAATTGCCGCGAAAATGGATTTTTACATCACGCTTTTCGATGACCGCGAAGATTTGAACACGCTCGCTAAAAACGAATTCGCGGACGAAAAAAAAGTCATCGAATCTTACGAACAAATCGGCGAATTTATTTCGTCGGGCGGAGATGTTTATGTCGTCGTAATGACGCTCGGATATAAATTTGATGAAATCGTCATTCGCCAATTGATTGATAAAAACTTCAAGTATTTCGGCGTGTTGGGAAGTCGCGCGAAGATGAAAGTTCTGCTCAAAAATCTCGAAACAGAAGGTTTTCCAAAAGAACGACTCAAGAACATTCACACGCCCATCGGACTGCCGATTAACAGCCGAACTCCGCCGGAAATCGCCGTCAGCATCGCGGCGGAAATTATCAAGGTGAAAAACTCCCGGAATTAGATTTGCCGCTCAAGCGTGGACTCTGAACTTTTTAAAAGGAACATTAATTTACTTTCGGGTTATTCGCCGGAAAAAATCGGCGGTGTCGCTTTGTTTCCGTTGAAAACAAAGTTTGAAACGAGTATCTTAAGTCTAAAAGTCAAATCGGCGACGGCAGTTCTCCCGCCCGCCGTTTTTCCAAACTTAGAAATCGGTTAAATCAAAAAAAATGCCAATAAAAAACTTTTCAAAAATCATCATCGTCGCGCTGTTATTTTCGAGTTTCATTTTTGCCCAAACTACGCCGCGTGATTTCTCGAAAGAGAACGCGCGAACGTCGCCCGATTGGGTGAAAGATGCCGTAATTTATGAAATCTTTCCGCGAAACTATTCAAACAAAGGCGATTTCAATTCGATTACGGCGGATTTAGACCGCTTGCAAAATTTGGGCGTAACGGTTTTATGGCTGATGCCGATTCATCCGATTGGCAAGGAGAAATCGAAAGGGACAATCGGTTCGCCGTATGCGGTGCGCGATTTTTATGCGATAAATCCCGACTACGGCACGAAAGCCGATTTGCAGAAACTTATCGGCGAAGCACACCGGCGCAAAATGAAAGTCATCATTGATATTGTCGCCAACCACACGGCTTGGGATTCCGTGATGATGAAAAATAAGGCGTTTTATACGCAGGACAAAAGCGGCAATATCATTTCGCCGGTCGCTGATTGGAAGGACGTTGCCGATTTGAATTACGACAACGCCGAACTGCGGAAATATCTGGTCGAGATGTTGAAATCGTGGATTCGTGATTACGATTTGGACGGTTTTCGGTGCGATGTCGCCGGATTCATTCCGACCGATTTTTGGGAAACGGCGCGGGCGGAAGTGGATAAAATCAAGCCCGATACGATTTGGCTGGCGGAATGGGAATCGCCCGATTTGCTGACCAAAGCGTTCGATTTGGATTATTCATGGGCGAATCATTCGGCGATGATGAATGTTTTGCAGGGCAACCTTCCGGCTTCGGAGGTTCGCAAAGTTTGGGAATCGGACAAGGCGAAAATGCCGAAAGGCGCGTTGCGAATGCGCTTTTCCGACAATCACGACGAACGCCGGGCGATTGCCAGATTCGGCGAAAAAGGCGCGTTAGCCGCGCAAGCGTTGGCGTTCACGTTGGACGGCGTGCCGATGTTTTACAATGGAATGGAAGTCGGCGACACGACCGAATCGGGTGCGCCTGCCTTGTTTGAAAAGCTCCCGATTTTCTGGCAATTCGCCGAACGCCGACCGGAATTTCCGAAGTTTTACAAGGGAATGCTTGATTTGCGGAAAGGTTCGATTGCCCTGCGGCGCGGCGATTTGACGTGGCTGAAAAATTCGGACGAGGCAAAAGTTTTAACTTTCAAACGAACGAGCGGCAACGAAGAAGTTGTCGTTGTAATCAATATGACCAATGCACCGTTTTTCGGTGCGGTCGAGATTACGGGAAATTACGAAGAAATTACGCCGAACGCGGAGAAAAAACCAAACGGTTTGCCGACGCTGAGTTTAGAATCGTTCGGATTTCGGATTTTTAGACGTAAATAAAATTTGAAGGAGCAGATATGAAATTATTAACAGTTTTGATTCTCGCCTGTTTCTCGCTTAACGCTTGCGCGGGAACGGTTGCCGACAGCGTGAAGCCGGCGGAAAACGGAGATGTTTCGGGCGTGAAAATTGAAACGAACGCGGCGGAAAATGTGCCGATAAAATCCATCGCAAACAATTCGGAAACTGCCGAATCACAAACCAAACAGCCGAAAACCGTCCGCGATTTTTTCAATCTTTTGCCGCAAAAATACTTCACGCTCGAAGGCTGCGAACCCGCGAAAGATAAAAATTGCGACAAGGCTCGACGCGAATACGTCAAAACTTTTTTAGAGACGGAAGACACGGCAAACGGCTATTGGAAAAGCGGTTGCGACGGCGGACAAAGTTGTCTGCGAATGGCACTTTTCAAACGTCCTGACGCGAGTTACGTTGTCGCCGTTCACACTTTACACGAAGCCGACGAAGTTAATTACTTTCTCGAATACAAAAACAGAAAATGGTCGGACATTTCCGCGCAAGTCGTTCCCGAATTCAGCGACCAAAACATTTATGATTTGCCGCAAAAAGGAACGACCGTCGAAGTTTTCAAAAAGGTTTTTCCTGAACCCGAATTCAGCGAGCGCGGCGCGAAGATTTACGATTTAACCTGGAAAGACGGCAAATTTACGATTAAGAAATAAAGGTATTTAACCACAAATGAACACCAACAAACGCCGATTCACAAAACTGTTTCTTCTATTTTTACCTTTTACCTTTTACCTTTTACCGTGCGATGCTCAAACGCTTGCGCCCGGTGCGCCCGGCAAAGACGCGCAGTGGGCGAGCGCGGGCAAACAGGCAATCGGCACGTCAGCAAGTCTGGAATCGAAAGTCTGGTTCACGCTCGCCGACGGCGCGTTGACCGAAGTTTATTATCCTGATGTCACGGTGGCGAACGTCCACAAATTGGAGTTCGTCGTCGTCAATCCGAAAACGAAAAAAGTCGAAACGGAAACCGCCGACGCGATTCACGAAATCAAAGTTACGCGCCCTGATTCATTAACCTTTCAGCAAATCAATACGGCAAAATCGGGCGAATGGAAAATTACGAAAACTTATACGACTGATGCTGAACGCGATTCGGTTTTGATAAAAGTAAAATTTGAACCGAAAAATCCGAGCCTCAATCTTTACGTTTATTACGATCCGTCGCTTAAAAATACCGGAATGGGCGACGAAGCATATTCGCCTGCGCCGCGAATTGTGATGGGCGAAGATAACGGTGCGACTTTGAAAGAATCACTGACACCGACAAAAGATTTTGGTTTGCAATCATCTGAAAACGAAACGGTTTCAGCTTTGATGTTTTCTTCGCCGATTACCGAAATGACAAGTGGTTTTTATCAAATTAGTGATGGCACTGAACAGTTGAAAAAAGTTGGGCGAATCACTAAGCCTTTTTGGAAAGCCGAAAAAGGAAATGTTGTGCAAATGGCGAAAATCGCCAGTCCGCGAGATTTCACGGCGGTTTTGTCGTTTGCGAAAGAGATTGATGAATTTGGAGTCGCTTTCGTCAACGCCAGAGATTCGAGAGAAAAAGGTTTTGCGAAATGTCTCGCCGAATACGAAAAAGGTTGGAGCGATTACGTTAAAACGCTGCCGAAAGTCGAAGCGAAATATCAGGCGCAGTTTAATATGGCGGCGATGGTTTTGAAGGCGCAGGAAGACAAAACCGTGCGCGGGGCGAATGTCGCCAGTTTGACTGTTCCGTGGGGCGGCGGCGTGAACGCCAATGAAGATGTCGGCGGCGGTT
>JAJAYR010000432.1 GCA_026786155.1 Pyrinomonadaceae bacterium | reverse complement strand
GAATTGGAAAAATCGCTTGCTCTCGCCTGATTTTAACCGTTCGCCATCTGCATAAACAGTGCTTCAGAGGCAAGAACATAATTAACCGCCGGAAATTTTTACGTTGTCAAATTTAACATTTCCCGCTAATCTTTGAAACGATTGAATCAGAGTTCAAATTCCACTATGATTGATTTCAAGCGTTACCTGCCGCCGATAAGCGACATCGAAATTATTGCGCGGCGGTTTTCGATTCGGGATTTAGAATTTTTGCGGCGGCAATTCGGCGGACGAAATTGGCGCAAACTGAAAGGTCGGGCGCGGGTTGAATTGCACGACGGTTCAATTCGTTAAGCCGAACTTCATTGGTATGAATGCCACGGCATCGGCAAAAGGAACGTGAAAATTAAACGCTGGTTAGATTAAAGTTATGAAAATTGTCGGCTACGCATTGTGTTTGAATAATACGGATTACGAAATGTCGCTCGATGTGCGGAAGATTTATCCGATTGTCGAACCGGAGAAAAATGATACCGTTAAAGGTTTTATCAGGATAATTGACGAATCCGGCGAAGATTATTTGTATTCCGACCAAAGATTTGCCTTTATCAACTTGTCCCCACAAATAGAGAAAGAATTGGAAAAATCGCTTGCTCTCGCCTGATTTTAACCGTTCGCCATCTGCATAAACAGCGCGTCGGTGGCGATTTTTCGGTTGAGATTAACGGCAAGCCCGCCGCGCACGGTTTCGATTTCTGCCAGCCACGCGGCGAGTTTTCGGCTTTCGGCGTTTTCGGCGAACTTTCGCAAATCGGCAATAATATCGAGATTGATTAAAAGTTTTGCGTCGGCGTTGGTGCAAATCGCCCAAACGTCGTGAATTAAGGTTTGCAGAATATCGAGCCGCGCTTCGTAATCGTCCTTGTTTTTCGCGTCGTTCATTTCTTCGGCGACGCGGAGCAGTTCGGCGCGATTTTCTTTGATTAAAATGCTCTCCAAAACTTTGAGCATCGCGGCGCGACTGACGCGAAACTTTTCCAAATCGGTTTCGAGCGCGTTGCCTAATTTTCCGCCGGAAAGTTTCGCCGACAGCGCGGCATCGGCGGGCGCGAAATTTTTGGTTTGCACTAAATAATTTTCGATTTCCTTGACATCAACCGGCGCGAAACGGAGCGTTTGACAGCGTGAACGAATCGTCGGCAAAAGCGTGTCAGGGCGCGAAGTTATTAAAAAAATATGCGAAGTTGCGGGCGGTTCTTCTAAAGTTTTGAGTAGTGCGTTCGCCGGTGCGTCGCTCATTTTGTCCGCGTCGTCAATAATAAAAAAACGCGCCGCTGCTTCAAACGGATTAAAATTAGCTTCCTTTTCGAGATTCCGAATTGCGTCAACATAGACATTCTTTTTAAGCGGAACAACCATTCCAATATCGCCGTGTGCGCTGAAAAATACTGTTTTGAATTTGTCTTTCAGGCTCTCGTCAACTTTGGTGTTTTCGCTGACTTCTGGAATTTTAAATATATCGGCGCGGCGACAAGCCGGACAAACATCGCACGCTTCCGAACTTTTCGGATTCAGGCAGACGAACGCTTTTGCTAATTCAAGCGCGAATTGCTTTTTGCCCACGCCGTCCGCACCCGCAAAAAGCAGCGCGTTCGGCACACGCTTAGAAATAAGTAATCTTCGCAAAACGTCCTTGATGTGATTGTTGCCGATAAGTTTGTCGAACATAAAAAGTTAATGAATAATGGATAACGGAAAATGGATAATTAAGAATTCTTCTTCAAATTATCCATTTTCCGTTATCCATTATTCATTTCCCAAAAATTCCGCGACGATTTCCACGACGCGCGTTTGAATTTCGCTGGTCGAGCCGTTTGCATCAATCACGCGAAATCTGTCAGGTTCATTGGCGGCGATTTGCAGATAGCTTTCGCGGACGCGCTCGTAAAAACCGGCGTTTTCTTTATCCATTCGATTTTTCTGTTCGCCCGCATCGGTGCGCGAATCGGTGCGCGTCAAAGCGATGGCGACGGGCAAATCGAAGAAGAGCGTTAAATCCGGTTTGAGTCCGCCGGTGGCGAGTTCGATAACTTGATTGACCATCGTTTCGGAAAAACCGCGCCCCGCGCCCTGATAAGCGAAAGTCGCGTCGGCGAAGCGGTCGGAGATGACGATTTTGCCTTCGGCGACGGCGGGCTTGACGAGAAAATTAACGTGCTGGGCGCGGTCGGCGGCGAACAGCAGCAGTTCGGCAAGCGGTGAAACGGTTTCTTCGGTTTCGAGAAACGCTTCCCGAAGCCGTCTGCCGAGCGGCGTTCCGCCCGGTTCGCAGGTCGGCAGCACATTAAAACCGCGAATCCGCAGTTCATTTGCCAGCATTCGCAGTTGCGTTGACTTGCCGCTGCCGTCAATTCCTTCAAACGTGATAAATTTTCCGTGCAAAATGTTTTATTCCGAAACAGGTTTTTTTCTTTCCTGAGAAATAGTTGAAATCGCGTGTTTAAAAATCAAAACGTCCTGCCCGCCGACATCGAGCATCACCGAAAATTTGTCAAAACTTTTGATTCTGCCGGAGAGCGTCGCGCCGTGCAGAAGATGGATGATAATACTGAACCGCTCGCGCCGCGCCGTGTTCAAAAACGCATCTTGGATGTTTTGGGCAACAGTTTTTTCCATAACATTTTCTCTTTTCAACTTAATTGTGGGATTGCAACTTTAAGTGTATAACAGATTTACCGAATACTTACAAGAAATTTTTCACAAACGCGAAATTATTTTAGCCTCTTTCCGAATCGCCTTTTAGTTTATCTCTCCGACGATAGTTTTATTAAATTGAGGCAGACGTTTTGTGAAATTATAAAGACCGCCGAAGAATGAAAATTTAAAGCACGACAGTCTTTACAAAATTTATTTTTTGTAACTCGCGGCGATGAGATTATCGCGTTTCGGGAAATGCAGAATCGTGCCGAGAATGCCGAGCGCGAACCATAAAAAGAAGTATTGATATGAAAAGGCGAACGCCAGAACTAAACCGAACAGCGAAATCGCTTCGCACAACGCGCCGCCGATTATCAAAGCCGTCTGCACCAAAGCCGGTTTTTGTTCGCTGACTGCCTGAGCGAGAAATCTTTTCCGCCAAACGAACGACAACAAAAAAGTCGAAATGCCCACAAACGCCAGCGCGAGAATGACCGCCGCGTTTTCGCCGAGCAAAGACTTGGAAAAATCGAATCTGAAAATTTCCGGTTTGGCGAAAAATAACACGACCAAAAGCATTATTTGCGAAAATAACAGCGCGAACCAGAGAACGGACATCGTGCGATATTGTGTTTCGATATTTAAGTTTTGACTTGGCATTTTTTAGTCGGTTGCCTCCAGTTCTTCTTCTAAAAGTTGTCGTTCGTATAAATCGGCATATTCGCCGTTGCGGGCAATTAATTCGTCGTGCGTTCCGCGTTCGATAATTTGTCCGTCGTCGAGAACGCAAATCAAATCGGCATCGCGGACGGTTGAAATGCGGTGCGAGACAATCAAAGTCGTCCGATTCTGCCGCACGTCGCGCAATCCGCCCAAAATTTTTTCTTCGGTGTAAGTGTCAACCGCCGACAGCGAATCGTCGAGAATTAAAATGCGCGGATTTCGCATCACGGCGCGGGCAATCGCCGTGCGCTGTTTCTGTCCGCCGCTCAAAGTAATGCCGCGTTCGCCGACGAGTTGCTCGTATTTATACGGAAAATCTTCGATGTCTTCCGCCAAACTCGCAATTTCCGCCGATTCTTTTATTTTGGATTTTAGATTTTGGATTTTGGATTGTTCGCCGTTGGAATCTAAATCGTTTGCCGCTTCTCGTAATTCGTCATTCGTCATTCGTAATTCGTCTTTGCCCACGCCGAACGCGATGTTTTCCGCCAAAGTGTCCGAAAACAAAAAAGTTTCCTGCGGAACAAAACCGATTGACTTTCTAAGCTGCGCGAGCGGAAATTTCCGCACCGGAACGTCGTCAATCAAAACCGTGTTTTCGGGCGCGTCCAGCAGGCGCGGCAGCAAACTTATCAAAGTTGATTTGCCGCTGCCGGTTTTGCCGACGAGCGCGACGGTGTTCCCGGCTTCGATTTTCAGATTGATATTTCGCAGAATCGGCGTTCCGTTATACGCGAAATTCAAATTGCGAAATTCGATTTTCCCTTTTATCGGCGGCTGTTCGCGCGTTTCGGGAGCGTCTTTTATCGCCGGTTCAGTTTCCAGAATCTGGTCAAATCGTTTGAGCGAAGCCGTGCCGCGCTGGTAGAGATTGACGACGTAACCGAGCGCAATCAAATACCAAATCATTCTTTGCAGGTAGAGAATATACGCCGTAAATTCGCCCGCCGTAATCTCGCCGCGCACCGCCATCGGAACGCCGACGGCAACAATGATGACGAAACCCAAACCGATAAAAAAATATAAAAGCGGGCGCATCGCCGCCTGATATTTGACGAGCGCAATGTTACGCCGGGCGTATTCGCGGTTTAATTCCTGAAACTTTTCAATCTCCGACGCTTCCTGCGCGTAAGCCCGAACGACGCGCACGCCCGACAGATTTTCCTGCGCCCGCGCCGTAATGCTCGAAAAGTATTCCTGAATTTTCTCGAAACGGATGTGAACCTGCTCGCCGAGATATTTAACGGTCAACGAAACGAGCGGCAGCGGAATCAGCAGAAACAAAGTCAGTTTGACGTTGATGTTGAGCAGAATCGGCAGCACAATCGCCAACGCGAAAATCGCCTGAAACGAATATAAAATCATCGGTCCGACGATTTGCCGAATCGCGCTCAAATCATTCGTCGCCCGCGCCATCAAATCGCCGACGCGATTATTCTGAAAAAATTCGAGCGGCTGATGAACCAGCGTGGCGTAGAAATCCTGCCGCATATCATATTCGATGTGGCGCGAAGCGTTGATTAAAAGCCGCCGCTGCCAGAACAGAAAAATCCCGCTGATTGCGCTGATACCCAAAATCACAAGCGGATAAAAAATTATCTTGTTGAAAGTTATGTCCGCGCTCAAATCGTCAATAGCCCGTCCGACGTAAAAGGGAATCAGCAGCCCGAACGCCATCGAAACGAGAATAAACAAAATCCCCAGCACCAGACTCCATTTGTAAGACGAAAAATAACGGGCGAATTTTTTGATTTCTTCCATAAATGAGTGGAGAGTAGGGGGGGGGGGGGGGGGGGGGGCAAAAAGAGAACCGCACACACACCACACCAAAAAAAAAAAATGATTTT